>CAIJME010000033.1 GCA_903821625.1 uncultured Sphingobacteriales bacterium
ATATAAATTAGGAAATTTAAAAGATTTAAATAATGATCGAAAGATTGAATTGTACATCTAAAAAATAATTAATCAAGGACTAATCCCTGATATTTATGTGCTATTTATTTTTCTGTTCATTACCATTATAAAGGCATAAGATTTAATAAACCCAATAAAAATTAAAGGCCTTTCTCTATAAGAAAGGCTTTGTTTAACAACAATTATTGAACTATTAAAACGACATTGATACATCAAAAAAGAAAATAAATTACGATTTATAACAGTAAGATGGCACTAAACAAATACAGCAAAACAGTTACCCAAGATCCTACGCAACCCGCATCACAGGCAATGTTATATGGAATAGGATTAACTACCGAAGATCTTGCAAAAGCGCAAGTAGGAATTGTTAGTATGGGTTATGATGGCAATACCTGTAACATGCACCTGAATGATCTTGCAAAAGATGTGAAAAAAGGAGTATGGGATAATGACCTTGTTGGCCTGATGTTCCATACGATTGGAATCAGTGATGGCATCACAAATGGCACGGAAGGTATGCGCTATTCTTTGGTTTCAAGGGATATAATTGCCGATTCAATTGAAACTGTTTGTGGAGGTCATTATTATGATGGTTTGATAGCTTTGCCCGGTTGTGATAAAAATATGCCCGGAGCAATAATGGCAATGGGGCGCTTAAATCGCCCTGCAATCATGGTTTACGGAGGCAGTATTCATTCAGGCCATTATAAAGGTCAATCCTTGAATATTGTTTCGGCATTCGAAGCTTTAGGTCAGAAATTAGCAGGAAATTTAGAAGAAGAAGATTTTCAGGGAATTATCCAAAATGCTTGCCCAGGCGCTGGGGCTTGTGGAGGTATGTATACGGCCAATACAATGGCATCAGCGATAGAGGCAATGGGTATGAGTTTACCTTATAGCTCCTCCTACCCTGCCTTAAGCACAGAAAAAAGACAAGAATGCCTGGAAGCAGGAAAATATATCAGAATTCTGCTTGAAAAGGATATCAAGCCTAGTGATATCATGACCAGAAAAGCATTTCACAATGCAATAGTAACGGTAATGGTTCTAGGTGGTTCTACCAATGCTGTTCTGCATTTAATTGCAATGGCAAAATCAGTAGGCATAAAACTTGAATTATCTGATTTTCAAAAAGTTAGTGATGAAACTTCTGTGATAGCAGATCTAAAGCCTAGCGGAAAGTACATGATGGAAGATGTTCATACCATTGGCGGTATGCCTTCTGTATTAAAATATCTATTGCAAAAAGGATTGATCCATGGCGATTGCATGACCGTTACAGGAAAGACTCTTGCCGAGAATGTAGCCGATGCAGCCGACCTTGATTTCAATACTCAGGATGTTATCCTTCCGTATGAAAACCCGGTAAAGAAAACAGGGCATTTACAAATGCTCTACGGAAACCTTGCTCCCATGGGTTCAGTAGCGAAGATCAGTGGTAAAGAAGGTGAATCTTTTACCGGTCCAGCAAGGGTTTTTGATGGTGAATTTGAACTGATCCATGGCATTAGTAGCGGCAAAGTAAAAGCAGGCGATGTGGTCGTGATCAGGAACGTAGGTCCAAAAGGCGCTCCGGGAATGCCAGAGATGTTGAAACCAACTTCTGCCATCTTTGGAGCAGGTTTGGGTTCATCAGTTGCACTAATCACAGACGGCCGATTCTCTGGCGGTACTCATGGTTTTGTTGTTGGACACATCACTCCTGAAGCATTTGAAGGAGGAAACATCGGGCTTGTAAAAGATGGTGATACCATTGAAATCAGTGCCACTAAAAATTCAATTAATGTCATGATCTCTGATCAAGAACTGGAGAACAGAAGAAAACTATGGAATCAGCCAGCGCCGCCTGTTAAGAATGGAGTTTTATTTAAATATTTTAAACAGGTAAAAAGCGCTTCCGAAGGCTGCGTTACTGACGAAGATTAAAAAAAACAGCGATCGGATAATTTTTTTTAACGATCAGCTAAAATCACAATAAAAGAGAAATATTATGGAAACTGAGCAGAAAGAATTGAGCAACCCAGCAGGAGTAGAAACCATCGAAGTTTCAGGTTCTGTAGCTCTACTCGAAGCATTGATCACAGAGGGTACTGATGTCATATTCGGATATCCCGGTGGAGCAATCATGCCCATCTATGATGCATTATACGACTATAAAGAAAAATTAAATCATATTCTTGTAAGACATGAGCAAGGCGGTATACATGCCGGACAAGGTTTTGCAAGAACATCCGGAAAAGTAGGTGTTGTATTTGCAACTAGCGGCCCAGGTGCAACCAATCTAGTTACAGGTCTTGCTGATGCCATGATTGACAGTACTCCTCTGATCTGTATCACAGGGCAAGTATTTGCACACTTATTAGGCACCGATGCTTTTCAAGAAACAGATGTAATCAATATCACCACCCCTGTTACTAAATGGAACTATCAAATCACTGACGCAACCGAAATTCCAGAAATAATCAGTAAAGCTTTTTATATCGCCAGAAGCGGTAGACCGGGACCCGTGTTAATTGATATCACCAAAAATGCACAGATTCAGAAATTTGATTACCCTGGGTATACACCTTGTAATCATATTCGCAGCTATCGCCCAAAGCCTTTAATCAGAAAGGAATATATCACACAGGCCGCAGAATTAATCAATCAAGCAAAAAAACCATTTATTATTTGGGGCCAGGGGGTTATACTTGGCGAAGCTGAACAGGAATTCAAGACTTTTGTTGAGAAAAGTGGAATCCCGTCGGCATGGACCATACTTGGTGCCGGAGCCATCCCTACGGATCATCCGCTGAATGTAGGTATGCTAGGAATGCATGGAAATTATGGGCCTAACGTTCTTACTAACGAATGCGATGTACTAATTGCTATAGGTATGAGATTCGATGACCGGGTAACAGGCCGTCTGGATAAATATGCTAAACAAGCAAAAGTTATTCACTTGGATATTGACCCATCTGAAATAGATAAAAATGTTCAGACAACAGTTCCAGTTTGGGGCGATTGTAAAGAAACTATTCCTGCTTTAACAGAACTTATAAAGCAAAAAGAACATACAGAATGGCTGCAAAAATTCAGAGATTTCGATCAAAATGAGATTGATGCTGTCATTCATAATGAGCTCCATCCTGCAAGTGGCGAACTTACCATGGGAGAAGTTATTCACCAATTGAATTTACTTACCAAAGGGGAAGCGGTAATTGTTACTGATGTAGGTCAGCACCAGATGGTGGCCTGCAGGTATGCCAAGCTAAATAAAACGAGGAGCAATATCACCAGTGGCGGATTAGGAACTATGGGTTTTGCCCTTCCTGCAGCAATTGGTGCTAAATTTGGCGCCCCAAATCGTACAGTAGTTGCAATTATCGGTGATGGAGGATTTCAAATGACCCTCCAGGAACTTGGAACAATCATGCAAAGTGGAATTGATGTGAAGATCATGATTCTGAACAATAGATTTTTAGGTATGGTTAGACAATGGCAGGAGCTTTTTAATGAGCATCGCTATTCATTCGTTGATATTGCAAGCCCAGACTTTGTAGCTGTAGCCGCTGCTTACGGAATTAAAGGTAGAAGCATTTCTGAACGGGAAGATATTACTACTGCCTTGCAGGAAATGCTAAACAATAAAGGTTCCTTCTTACTGGAAGTGATGGTAACAAAAGAAAACAATGTATTTCCAATGGTACCACAGGGATGCAGCGTGAGTGAGATCAGATTGAAATAATAACTATTCAACAGAACGACGAAAAAAGACAAGATGAGCAATCAGAACGATACAGAAAAACCGTCCGGAAAACAGGAATATAATATTACTGTATATACCGAAAATCAAATCGGGCTCCTGAATAGGATCGCGATCATTTTCACCAGACGCAAAATAAATATTCATAGCCTCAATACTTCACCATCTGAGATAGAGAGTATCCACCGTTTTAATATTGTGGTTCAGGAAACTGAAGACGTGGTAAGAAAGCTATCCAGACAAATTGAAAAACAGGTTGAAGTATTGAAAGTTTATTTCAATACCAATGAGGATGTAATCTGGCAGGAACTTGCCCTTTATAAGGTACCAACAGATATTATTGCAGAAAAAGCAAGTGTGGAGCGTTTACTTCGTGAAAACGGTGCGCGCGCAGTTGTGATCCGTAAAGATTATACGGTTTTTGAAACTACAGGGCACCGTGAAGAAACCGATGCTTTAATCAAGATTCTGCAACCTTTTGGTCTGATCGAATTTGTTCGCAGTGCACGGGTGGCCATCATCAAAGATAGCGATGGCTTTAACCGCAAATTACGTGAGTTTGAAAAAGCAGAACCTGGCGAGGAAGTATCTGAGAATGAATATCTCAATAACGGACAGAAAATCTTTACGATGTAGGACAATCTGAAACTAAAATGATTTAAATAAATAACATTAAATAAAAACAAAAAGTAAAAACAAAACAATATGGCAAAGATCAATTTCGGCGGGGTTGTAGAAGAGGTAGTAACCCGCGAAGAATTCCCCTTAGACAAAGCTCGTGAGGTTTTAAAGAATGAAACCGTAGCAATTATTGGTTATGGGGTTCAAGGTCCGGGGCAAGCATTAAACCTGCGCGACAATGGTATCAATGTAATTATCGGTCAGCGTAAAGACTCCAAAACATGGGACAAAGCTATCGCTGATGGCTGGGTTCCTGGAGTAACTCTCTTTGAAATTGAAGAAGCTGCTGAAAAAGGTACGATCATTCAATATCTGTTATCAGATGCTGGTCAGATTGCACTTTGGCCAACAATCAAAAAATACCTTACTCCCGGAAAAGCGCTTTACTTTTCACACGGATTTGGAATCACTTATAAAGAACAAACAGGAATCATACCTCCTGCTGATGTTGATGTAATATTAGTTGCACCAAAAGGATCAGGTACTTCATTGCGCCGTCTTTTTTTAGCAGGCAAAGGTTTAAACTCTTCTTTTGCTATTCATCAGGATTCAACTGGTAATGGAAGAACACGTGCAATCGCACTAGGTATTGGCGTTGGTTCAGGATATTTGTTCGAAACTGATTTCCGTAAAGAAGTATACTCTGATCTAACTGGTGAACGTGGTACTTTGATGGGCGCTATCGCCGGTATCTTCGAAGCACAGTACAATACACTGCGTAGAAATGGTCACTCACCTTCTGAAGCTTTCAACGAAACGGTTGAAGAACTCACTCAAAGTTTAATGCCTTTGGTTGCAGAGAATGGAATGGATTGGATGTATGCTAATTGTTCAACAACTGCACAACGTGGAGCACTTGATTGGAAAGGTCGTTTCCGTGATGCAACCCAGCCAGTTTTTGATGAACTATACGAGAGTGTAGCTTCAGGAAAAGAAGCTGAACGTACCATTAAGCTGAACAGCCAGCCTGATTACCGAGTAAAACTTGAAGCCGAATTAAAAACTCTTCATGATAGTGAAATCTGGCAAGCAGGTCAGGCGGTAAGAAGTTTACGCCCTGAGAATCAACCTGAGAAGTAATAAGTGATAAGTAATAAGTTGTAAGTGATAAGTAATAAGTTGTAGGTGATAAGTAGAAGCAGTGGTGCAGAAACTCAAAACTTACAACTTATAACCTTCAAACTATGGCACAAACAGTGTTTGATAAGATCTGGAATGAGCACGTTGTGAGTAGCAATGCCGGTTTTCCGGACACCTTATATATTGATGTACACCTAATCAATAAAATAACGAGTCTGGCAGCTTTTGAAGGCTTACGCAAACGACATATTCCTGTTTATAGACCCAAGCAAACAATTGTAATTACTGAAAAATCTTTTCAGCACATTCCAATAAGCGAACTGTCGCGCTTTCAGCTTGATATGTTAACTAGGAACTGCAATGATTTCGGGTTAAACAAAACAGAGCATACTCGTTTAGACCAGTTATTTCCATACGTTAGTTATCCAGGACAAACGATTGTATGTGATAAACAATTTTCAGATATTCTGGGTGCATTAGGGGTGATTGCTATTGGAATAAATGAATTGCATGTTGAAGAAGTTCTTGCTACTCAATGTATGCTGATCCATAAACCAAAACGAATGAAAATAGAGGTTAATGGTAAACTTGCTAAAGGTCTTGAAGCAAAGGATATTAACCGTTACCTGTTGTCAGAGATCTCTGCAGATGGTGCTAGCGGTTATTTTATTGAGTATGCCGGAAACACAATTCTCAATTTAGAAATTGAGGGGCGAATGACTATTTGTAAAATGAGTAGAGAAATTGGTGCATTCGGTGGAATTATTGCACCGGATGAAAAAACCTTTGCTTATATCCAGAAAAACAGCTCAATAATGGAATCTGTTAATCAAGACAGTGCATATCAAAGTGAACTGTTCTCAGATGATAGTGCTGTATATGATGAGGTTCTAGAATTCGATGCCGAAGATATTGGTCCCGGTAACTATGGTATTGGAGTATCGAAACTTATACAATCAAAATCAAATCCTCAAAATACAGAGAAGATCGCATTTGATACTTCTGCTATTTTATCAGGATATAACGATACTGATTACCTATTAAGCAGACTTGAAAATATTGAAGAATTTGAACATTCGAAAAATTATAAAATCTTTAATGAAGATTAAATTCAAAGAAAAAAGGATCCAAAACAGTATAATATTTGGGATCACAATAAAGCAAACAAGCTTTATTTAAAATAAAAAATATGTTACACGACCCAAGCCGCATCTATATTTTTGACACCACCCTAAGGGATGGAGAACAAGTACCTGGGTGTCAGCTATCAACAGTAGAGAAAATCGAAATTGGCAAAGCACTAGAAAATCTGGGTGTTGATGTTATTGAAGCGGGATTCCCTATTTCAAGTCCCGGTGATTTTCAAAGTGTGCTGGAGCTTTCAAAAGCCGTGCGCGAACCTGTGATCTGTGCATTAACCCGAGCTAATAAAGGCGATATTGATTGTGCTGCAGAAGCATTGAAATTTGCAAAAAGACCACGAATACATACCGGAATAGGTGCATCAGATAATCATATAAAATACAAGTTCAATAGTACCCGTGAAGCAATACTAGAACGTGCGGTTGATTCGGTAAAATATGCAAAGAGTTTTGTTGAAGATATTGAGTTCTATGCCGAAGATGCAGGTAGAGCCGACAATGAATTTCTGGCAAAAATGGTGGAAGCTGTGATCGCAGCAGGTGCTACAGTTGTCAATATCCCTGACACCAACGGATATTGCTTGCCCGAACAATACGGTGAAAAGATCCGCTTTCTGAAAGAAAATGTTAAAAATATCGACCAAGCTATTATTTCGGTGCATTGCCATAATGACCTGGGCTTGGCTACTGCAAACAGCATTGCTGGTATTCAAAATGGCGCACGCCAGGTAGAATGTACTATTAATGGCATAGGAGAACGCGCAGGGAATACTGCACTGGAAGAAATTGTAATGATCCTTAAAACTCATCATAGCCTAAAATTTACTCACCAAGTAAATAGTAAACATTTATATGAGTTGAGTGGAATGGTTAGCCGAATGATGCGTATGCCCGTACAATCAAATAAAGCGATCGTTGGAAAAAATGCATTTGCTCATAGTTCTGGGATTCATCAAGATGGTGTGCTAAAACATAGAGAAACCTATGAAATCATTAATCCTGAAGATGTTGGTATTGACCAGTCAGAAATCATATTAACTGCCAGAAGTGGTCGACATGCATTAAATCATCATCTGGAACGCCTGGGCTATACTATTGAGCGTATTGACCTGGATCAGGTTTACGAACGATTTCTTACTCTGGCAGATGGCAAAAAAGAGATCAAGGACGATGACATCCTATTTTTAATGGGACATGAGTCTGAGAATAATTATAAAAATGGTCTTGCTATTAAAAGTTTGAAGGCAGTATGTGGTGATCAGGCTAGCCCAACGGCTACAATAGTTTTAAACTACAAAGGAAAAGATAACGAAGCAACTGCAACCGGCAATGGACCAGTCGATGCTACGATCAAAGCAATTGAAAAGATCATTGGCAAAAGCTTCAATATCAAAGAATTCAATATTCATGCAATCCATAGTGGAAGCGATGATGTCAGTAAAGTAGATATGCGAGTAACTAATGATGGAAAATCTTATGTAGGTTATGGATTTAGTACAGACATTGTCAGAGCATCGGCAAATGCCTATGTGGATGCACTGAATAAGTTTGTTTAGTAAGTAATAAGTTGTAGGTTATAAGTAATAAGTTGTAGGTTATAAGTTATAGGTTATAAGTTAGTTATAGGTTATAAGTAATAGGTTGTAGGTTATAAGTAATAAGTTGTAGGTTATAAGTAATAAGTTATAGGTTTTAGGTTATTGGATTGTTATTAGAAAAATTGAATACAATCTATTCCTAAGTATTAAATATTAATAAAAAAAATATGAGCAAAACATTGTTTGACAAAGTGTGGGATACTCACGTAGTTCGTAAGATTGAAGGCGGACCCGACGTATTATTTATAGATAGACACCTCATACACGAGGTTACAAGCCCTGTAGCATTCCTCGGACTAAAAAGTAGAGGTGTAAAAGTTTTATATCCACAGCGCACTTTCGCTACAGCTGATCATAATACTCCAACCATTAACCAGCACTTGCCGGTTCAGGATCCTCTTTCTGCGAACCAGTTGAAGGCTTTGGAATCAAATTCCAATGAATATGGCATCAGTTACTGGGGATTAGGACATCAAAAAAATGGTATCGTGCATGTTGTCGGACCAGAATACGGCATTACACAGCCAGGGGCTACAATTGTTTGTGGCGATTCACATACATCAACCCATGGTGCCTTTGGTGCCATCGCTTTTGGTATTGGTACATCTGAAGTTGAAATGGTACTTGCTACTCAATGTATCATGCAGGAGAAGCCCAAAAAAATGAGGATAAATATCAACGGGAAACTGGGAAAAGGTGTCACTCCTAAGGATGTTGCCTTATTTATCATCTCTCAGCTTTCCACTTCAGGAGCAACTGGATATTTTGTGGAATATGCCGGTGAAGTATTTCAAAACATGACGATGGAAGGTCGTATGACCGTTTGTAACCTGAGTATAGAGATGGGTGCAAGAGGTGGAATGATTGCACCCGATGAAACTACCATTGAGTATGTAAAGGGCCGTGAATTCAGTCCAAAAGGCGAAGCATGGGATAAAGCCCTTGCTTATTATAAATCGTTAAAATCAGATTCGGATGCGATTTTCGATATTGAATACACGTATGATGGTGCTTCAATTGAACCCATGATCACCTACGGAACCAATCCGGGAATGGGTATGGGAATTTCACATTCCATTCCAAATGCGAATGAGGTGGAAGGTGGAGCCGCATCTTATTCTAAATCACTGAACTACATGGGTTTCAATGAAGGAGAATCTATGATGGGCAAACCAGTGGATTATGTATTTATTGGAAGCTGTACCAATGGTCGCATTGAAGATTTTAGGGCTTTCACATCTATCGTGAAGGGTAAGAAAAAGGCAGACCATGTTACTGCATGGCTTGTCCCCGGATCTCATATTGTTGAAGCACAGATAAAAGAGGAGGGATTACTCGATATTTTAAATGAAGCCGGATTCACCTTGCGTCAGCCTGGTTGTTCAGCATGCCTTGCCATGAATGATGATAAGATACCCGCCGGAAAATATGCTGTAAGTACGTCAAACAGAAACTTTGAAGGCCGTCAGGGCCCGGGCTCAAGAACGATGCTTGCTAGTCCGTTGGTTGCTGCTGCAGCAGCCATTACCGGTGTTGTTACCGATCCAAGAACTCTTATTTAATAACAAGCGATGATTCGCAAAAAGAAAATAAAATGGCTTACGATAAATTCAATATATTAAAAAGTACCGCAGTTCCTCTTGCAATTGAGAATGTTGATACTGATCAAATCATACCAGCACGCTTTTTAAAAGCTACTGAACGTGTGGGATTTGGGGATAATCTATTCCGCGACTGGAGGTATAACCCAGACCATACACCTAAATCAGATTTTGTACTGAATAACCCTTTGTACAGTGGCAAAATTCTTGTCGGTGGCAAGAACTTCGGTTCTGGATCATCAAGAGAGCATGCAGCTTGGGCAGTATATGACTATGGCTTTAGATGTGTAGTATCAAGTTTTTTTGCCGATATCTTTAAAAATAATTGCCTTAATATTGGAGTTTTGCCTGTTCAAGTAAGTGCAGATTTTGCAGAAAAAATATTTCGTGCAATTGAGTCCAATCCTAAAACTGAAATTGAAGTTAATCTTCCAGAACAGCGTATCTGTATACTATCCACAGGCCAAAAAGAAACATTTGACATCAGCTCTTACAAAAAAGACAATATGATCAATGGCTTTGATGATATAGATTACCTGCAAAACATTAAAACTGAAATAGAAGAATTTGCTTCACAACTTCCTTTATAATATTAAGACCATCCAAATGGAAAAAAGGAAAATAGAAATAATGGATACTACACTCCGCGATGGTGAACAAACATC
>CAIJME010000034.1 GCA_903821625.1 uncultured Sphingobacteriales bacterium
GCCGCTTTAGCAATCATTTCAATATCCGGAATAAATGATTCAATAACTACATCTCCATCATAATTAATTTGATGAAGTGCTGAACTAATTTTGTTCCAATTGATCTGATCACCTCCCGGAGTCCCTCGATCTGAACCGCATGCATGAAAGTGTCCTAATTTACTGCCTGCGTTTAAAATGGCTTGGTAAGGATCTTTTTCTTCAATGTTCATGTGGTAAGTATCTAGCTGAAGCATTAATGCATCACTATTCACCTGATTAACCATTCTCATTCCTTGTTCACAGGTATTAATAAAATCAGTTTCATACCGGTTTAAAGGTTCAATGGCCATCTTAACATTCAACTGTTCAGCATAATTAGCTAGAGTTTTTAAATGTTTTGCAACTGTTTCCCATTGTTTTGCATAATCTTCTTTACTCACTAATTCTGCCCTTCCAACTCTCGAATACAGGGGCCCGATTAAGGTATCACAACCTAGAGTAGGCATCATGCTGAGCATACTTTTTAAATAATCAAAGCCGATCTGCTGTTCTTCAGGTGTTCCTCTTAAATCACGGCCCGGACCCATTGCGGCGCAAATAGTTCCGCATTTAAGGCCATTTTCATCCAAAGCTTTTCTGATCACCTGAGGATCAATGTGTGATGGATCTTCAATAGATATTTCTACAGAATCAAATCCCCATGCTTTAAACTTTGGGAAAAGGGATACACTCTCATTAGTAAAGGGAGATGTGAATAGAAATGTATTAATGCCGAATTTCATTTTTAGAAGTTATAGGTTATAAGTGATAGGTTATAGGTTATAAGTAATAGGTTATAAGTAATAGGTTATAGGTTATAAGTAATAAGTTATAGGTAATAGGTTTTAAGTTATAAGTTGAGTTAGTGAAAATTACTTATTTTCAATCTTTTTTCTTTAAAGTGGCCATGTACTGAATGATATCTGCCATTTCTTGTTTTGTCATGGTTTCGTGTAGTCCTTCTGGCATCAATGATTCAGTCATAGCCTTAATCGTTTTAATATTATTGGTATAGATTTTCTGATTTATACCTCCTGGGAATTTAAGTTCTATTTCTGTTTTAGTTCTGCTGGAAATAATTCCCATCAGGCTTGATCCATCCTTCATATCAATTTGCCAGGTTTCAAATCCAAAACTTACTCCTGCAGATGGATTCATAATAGCATCAAATAAACCTTCTTTAGGTAATTTTGAGCCAATTTCTGTCAGCCTCGGGCCAACATTATACCCTTCTTGGCCAACTTGATGACAAACAGTACAGCTTCTTTTGAAAACTGCAGCTCCATTTTTTGTATTTCCTGTTAAAGGAAGTAATTCATTCCATGCGATGGATTGCTTTTGTTTGATATTTTTTATGGATTCCGGTAAAAATGTTAAAGATTCATCAACAACAGCCTTTCGTCTGCTTTCCTTTAAACCAGCAACAAAATATGGAATAAGTTCTACAGGAGCTTTTTTGGAACGTAAAAGTTCAAGTGCGCGGTCTTCACCTGCTCTACTTTTTCCAATTTTTTCAGCTGCGTTTTGCCGTACTTCCATATTCTCGGTATTCTGAAGGCTAATTTTTTCCAATAGGGCTATTGATTCGGTATTTCCTACACTGCCAATAGCATTCAGAATCGCATTAATTTGGTTCTTATCGTTACTAACCAATACTTTATTTAGAAGGTCAGCTCCTTTTAGCTCGAGTAATAACCTTGCTGCATCGATACCAATAGGTTCTTTAGCTTTAGCTATAACCATAGCTAAAAGGTTTGAATTTTCGCTTTGAAGTTCGTATTGTCTAACCAAGTCAAGGTAGTCGGCTTGACCTGCGGTAGCATGGATTACGGTCATTAAGGCTTTTTTTGCATTGGGAGATTGTAGGGTCGCTTTGCTGTCTAAATGATGTAAGGCCAATCTGTTAAATTCAATATTGCCGTTCGAATTATCATCAATCATTTTTAAAAGGATTTTTGATTTTTCGGGTCCCGTTTGAAAGTCAAAAGCACGGAAATACCTTAATCTTGACTTCAAAGTATATTGATTATCAGATGCTAGTTTTGCAAGAAATGGTAGTGCCAATTCGGTACGGGAACGCCATATTATATCTCTTCCTGCCGCATTTGCCAATGGGTTTTCATTTTTTTGTAGATAAGCCTTTAAAAATTGATCCCATTGTCTATCTGCACCTATACCCAGGGCCTCTAAATACCATCTGTCAGTACCATCATATTGACTGGCAAGTAGTGACCATAACTGAGCGGCTTCGTCCGATTTATTATGTCTGAGTGCTATGATACATTCTCTTCTTACTTGTGGGTCTTGATCATTCACTAATTTTTTGACCAGTGGAATCATGTCCGATTTTAATTGTCTGGCCGCTCTTAATCCTGTTATTCGTAGGTCTGGATTAGTATCTTTTAAGGCTTCATTGATATATTTTTCACCCTTTGGCATTTTTGCCAATACCCAGAATGCTCGGGCACGCATCCTTGGGTTAGCTGCTTTCCGCCATAATTTTTCCAATTCAGGAACTGCTTCTTTGCCCATCTCATGTAAGGCTATCCAAGCATGCCTTCTTACTGCAAGATTTGGATTTAAGAGTGCGTTAATTGCACCGGCAGGGGTATCGTAATTTTGTTTTGTGATTTTATAGGAAGATACGTCGGGGGCAATTCTGTATATGCGTCCCCGCTGTAAATCTCCAACTCGATGTCCACCTACTCCAGGATCGTACCAATCAGCAACAATCAGGGAACCATCTGGGGCAATACTTACATCTGATGGACGGAACCATTGGTCATTCTCTCCTTTTAAGATGTTTACTATACTGGCGGTATATCCTGCTCCATTTTTCATAGTAGGATAGGATCTGACCACATTTGGCCCCGGATCGGAGTGAATGATTTGGTTTTGAAAGGCTTTTGGTAGTAAGTTGCCTTCATAAAGTAAAATACCTGTAGGTGAACCCGCTCCTGTCTGTAAAAGATTGGGTACCACCCCTGGATCGTTGAGATGCCAATGGCGTAAAGGGATAGAATCTTCTAGATTTGTTCTTTTTGCCTGCCAACTTGCACCGCTAAGCTCATCTTTATAGCCATAATTACCATATTCCATCACATAATTGATTCGGACACCCCGGTTGCCGTCATCGTCATTATCACTTTGCCAGATAGTGCCGTAACTATCTACTGCAAGCTCAAAATTATTTCTGAAATTATGCCCAAGGCATTCTACATTAGAGCCATCTGGGTCAGAACGGAAAACCATTCCCTCACGATACTTGCCGGGTCCAATTTCATCACCATCTTGATCTAGAACAACCTTGTTGTTTTTATCTTTTAGCGTTTGTCCTGAATTGCCAAAATTGAAATATAATTTGCCATCAGGCCCGAAAGTAAAGGAGTGCATTCCATGATCATGTTGAACACCTCCAATTCCCTGAAAAAGTATCTCTTTGCGATCGGCTTTATCATCGCCGTCATCATCATGAAAAACCCAAACGTATGGACTTTGAGATATAAAGACTCGATTTCCCAAGACAGAAATACCTAATGGGGCATTAATCTCAGGACCCTGATAAAACACTTTGCTTGTTTCGAGACTCCCATTTCCATCCTTATCTTCCAATATTAGGATCCGGTCACCTTCAGTTTTTGGCTTGTTATTGTTAATTTGGAAACGATAATTATACGCTTCAGTTACCCAAACTCTACCGCGTTCATCTACATCAATATTTGTTGGATTAATTAAGGTAGGCTCTGTTGCCATGGTTTGGATTTTCAAACCGGCGCTAATTACAAGGCCTTTTAAGGCATTTGAAGATAAACGTTTCTGATTTTCAGTAAGCAAGGTGTCGGCCAGGTTGTAAACCTGATGCGAACTAGCTGAACTACAAGCTTTTATTATAATTATAGTGGTTATTATAAACAAAGCCAGTACTATTGATTGCAGGTTTTTTTTCATGCTTAATTCCTATTTATAGTCAGATTTATTGTTTGATCATGATTTTGCGATATTCAACCTTCATTGGAGGACCAACATGTACCTGAATACCTAAGACTCCTTTTGACTTTCCATTAACCTTGTCATTATCAGTTACATCACTCATTAAAATACCATTTATGTAGTGTTTTAAACGATTCCCTTTTGCCACTAAGCGACACGTGTTCCAATCTTCACTTTTTATTTTTTGTAATAATGCATCCTTATCTCCTAAAGACCCGTCAACACTGAGGTCAGTCCATGCGTTGTTTTTGATTTTTGATTGAACTGATTCTTGCGCATTCTCTGCATTTTGAGCTTTTATCGTTGTTGTTTGTCCGCGATAAGCCAAAGTTGTTCTGCCACGCTCTTCATAATTTTGTCCGGTATAATTGTGGGCTCCATCAATATCTAGCTGGTATCCTCTAACTGCAAATGGAAGATCTTTCAGTTCTTCACTCCGGTAATTGATTCCACTATTCCCTGCCTTACTGATCCTGAATTCTAAAGTAAGCTCAAAGTCAGCAGGTGTTCCGCCACGCCAGAGCAAAAAAGAATTACGTTTGAGTAAAGTAGAAGGTGTGATTTCTCCAACAATGCTTCCATTCTCTACCCGCCAGTAGGTTGAATCACCTTCCCATCCCTTTAGGCTTTCTCCATCAAATATGGAAACAAATCCCCTTTGAACGATACCGGTATGTTCAGCCACTTTATAGCTGACAAGGATTAAGGATAGAGCAAGAATACCTGCCATGAAGAATCCCTGTAGTGTTTTAATCTTTTTGTACATGATTATCAGCTATAAAATGGATGATATAAGGTTTTGAATGTATATTATGTTCTATTCTTTATTTTAAGGTTAGATATTTTTCCAGCTTCTTGAATTTGCAGAATCAATTACCGCTTCACATACTTTTTGAGTTTCTAGAGCCTCTTTAAAGGTTGGAGAGCAGGTCTCACCGGTTTCCAGACTTTTCAGAAAATCAGCAACCTGATGCACAAATGAATGTTCATAACCAATTGAAAGGCCGGGAACCCACCATTTGTCCATATAAGGCTGATCGCCATCAGTTACATGAATGGAACGCCAGCCACGAACAATAGAATCATCGGCATGATCAAAATATTCTAAACGATTTAGGTCGTGCAGATCCCATCGAATAGAAGCATGTTCACCATTTATTTCAAAAGTGTACAATGCCTTATGTCCCCTTGCATATCGCGTAGATTCAAACAGCCCCAGAGATCCGTTGTTGAAGTGACAATGAAAAATACAGGCATCGTCAATTCCTACTTTTTCTTTTTTACCGGTCAGCTGATGCATGCGTTCCTTAACAAAAGTTTCAGTAAGTGCAGAAACATCTTTAATCCCTCCATTTAACCAAATAGCGGTATCAATACAATGTGCGAGCAGATCACCCGTAACACCAGAACCTGCAGCATCAACATCCAGGCGCCATAAACCTTCGCCGCCCTGAGGCAGATCAGCATTAATTGTCCAGTCTTGCAGGAAGTTGGCCCTGTAATGAAATATTTTGCCCAGTTTGCCCGAATCAACAATTTGTTTAGCCAAGGTAACAGCGGGAATACGGCGATAATTATACCAAACTGTATTGGCTACACCTGCTTTTTCAATCGCATCTACCATGGCTACTCCTTCAGCTAAAGTCCTTGAAAGAGGCTTTTCGCATAAGATCATTTTGCCAGCAGCCGCCGCAGCGATAGCAATTTCGGCATGCATATTATTGGGTGCACAAATGTCAACCGCATCAATATCGTTACGTGCAATCAATACTTTCCAATCTGTTTCAAATGATTCATAACCCCATTGTTCAGCAAATGCCTGAACTTTGTCCTTACTGCGGGAGCAAACTGCTTTTAAAACCGGTCGATAGTCCAGTTCAGGAAAAAAATCACCAACTCGTTTATAACCGTTTGAATGGGTTCGGCCCATAAAGCCACATCCAATTAAACCGATTCTTAATTCTTTTTTATTAGCCATCGTTATATTCTGAAAAATTAAAATTATTGATTAAGACCAGCTGTTCAAATTGCGAACTTTGATCATTGCCGCCAATATATCATTCCATGTTTTTTGCTCATTTAGTACGGCATTTGGGAACATGCAACCATCCCAGCAGATGTGTTTAAAGGCTTTAGTCAATTCTCCGTTCTCATTCCTGAGCCAATGTCCGGCATCAATTGCAATATTTAATTTGCCATTAGGATCTGTAGCTTGGCAATGTCTGCCAGTTTTATCGTGGGATCCTGATCCATAAGCGGTTCCATCATTTTGAGCCACATGAAAATCAAGGGTCCAAGGACGTAAAGCAGCGGTTAATTTTTTAAGCCCCTCGGTTAGTGCTTCCCGGTCATCCCACTGATAATCGGTAGGTAAGATGCGATGCTCAGGTGCATTGTATCCCAGAAGGTATAAAAAAGTATGCGACATATCTGCCTGAAAGCCGATGTTGGGGCGATCCACAGCTTCGAGAGTGTCGAGCATTGCTTTCCAGCTGTGCATTCCTCCCCAGCAAATTTCACCTTCGGCAGCTAGTTTTTCGCCATAATCTGCGGCAACATCACAAGCTTCACGGAAAGTTTGGGCAATCAGTTTGGTATTATTTACCGGATCTTTTGCCCAACTTTCAACCGAGCTGGCCGAATCAATACGGACTACACCATAAGGGCGCACACCCATTTCCTTTAGTTTTTGACCATAAATACATGATTTACGTACCTGATCAACAAAGTTTGTACGGTCTTCTTGGGTGCCCATTGCTGGTCCACCCCAAATTGGGGCTACCAAACTGCCAATCACTAAATTATGTTTACTTACCTGATCAGCCAATCTTTTAATGCCATCCTGATCATCTAAGTTTATGGAAGGGTCAAAAAGACCAACATCAACTCCATCAAACTTAACTCCGTCAACTTCTGCAGCTGCGGTCATTTCTAGCATTTTTTCTAATGAGATTGGCGGTTCTGAATCAGGACCTTTACCCACAATCCCAGGCCATGTGGCATTGTGAAGTTTTGGATAAGAATTTTCAGTCATATTCAAAAAGTATATAAAAATTATAAAATAAGATCCGGATTTTCTGGACCAAAATGTTTGAGTATTACAATAGGATCTGTCTTGGATGGGTTGCTGATGCGAACCCCCTCTAATGCCGCTTTTTCACTCACAAAGAATTCATCGTTAGTCAGTTGACCATAACGGATCAGCGCAGGAGTTTCAATATCCCAAACCCCGAATTTTCCATGTCCCTGCATCACGATCATCCCATAACAGGCGCTATCTTTGATGAGTACGGTTTGCCCCGGTAAAACAGTGAGCTCTTTTGCACTAAATGCTGCAGACCGATAGCATACCCAATTTTCGATATATCCTTCAGCCTCCATTTCTTTAAGTGGTTTTACGGGCTTTGGCATCATGAAACGAGTTTCCAAAATATTCGGATTCACATTTAAGTCCCAATCAATAACTTCCATTAATTGGTCGTAGTCTCCAATTCTATCTTTGGGAGTTCCATTCCACAATAATTCTTCAGGGATGATTGCTTCATTCACCAATGATTGGTACATCGCAAAAACATCGGATGCTTTTTGAGGCTCATAGGTACACATACTTCCCGGTGCGTGCAACATTCCTGGAGGAACATCCCACCCGGTTCCAGGTTCTAATTTAAATGCCTGTGAGTAGGTTGTCAGCTTATTGTCGCCCTTGGTAAAGTTAACCAAGCATTCACGAATTTGCTCTTTTGTGGTACCTGGTGCAATCCCAAAAAAGGTATATGGGAAATCACCACCATGATTATTGAGTTGAGGCGGAAAATAATAGGCTTCAGGCTTACCTTTCTGACCTATTTTTGCAGCATGTTCATCATTGTGGTGGATATGATGGGGTAGAGGCCCCATATTGTCAAAAAATTTGGAATACATGGGCCAACTTTTATGCTCATCCCATAAACGATCTCCAATCACTTCGCCTTTAAGCTCATCTATGGCATCTTTCAATAAAAATTGTTCTTCTTTACCACCATCATTGAAAACTACGGGGCTTAATCCTTCGTTTTTACCAGTCAAAGGGCCGTTTTGTGCGGGTGTGGTAGAAGCGAGCCAACGTTCATCAATGCCTCCTCTTTGGCCTCCTAATACATAATAATCATCCGGGTGTAACTTGATTCTTCTTCCAGGTACACAAAATGAACGGGGTACCCAGGTAGGTGCTAACCTCAAAATCCCTTTTCCTTGTTCTAGTGCTTTTTTTGCTAAACTCATATTCTAAATTAAATGTTCATTAAGGCTTAAATCGGATTGTAATCAGCCTATTTATTATTAATTAATTCTATTTCTAATGCATAATTTCTTGTCTCTCCCGGCAGCAGTTGAATTAATTCATTCTGACGTCTGGCCTGGCTTTGTCCGATTGGTGGATTGGTTCCTGGCTCAAGTCCAACAACATATTCACCTTTCCCAAAATGCTGCCAGTTGGTTAAACAGGGTAATTGTTTTTTCTGAAATTTTAAGTTGACTCGCAATCCGAGTTTGGAATTTTCAAGTCCGCACGTACAAAATCCATCATCATCTGCTTGAGGATCAATAAAAGCAACTTCCTCATTACTACCTTGATGATCATCGATTGGGGGCAGGCATTTTTTGAAATCATTGCCTTCGCAGAATATTTTATTTGGATTGCCTTCTCGTGGCTTCCATGTGCCATTCCATAGTATTTTTGTGCCTTCATCAATTAATGGCCAGCCAAAATTACAATGATATAAAAGCATGTGTGCTGCATCTGTATTGCCTCTATTGATCACTTGATCATGAATGCGGATCACTGATTTTCCAAGAGTTGCAGAAATGGTACGTCTCAGTTCTAGCCTACTACCAAGTGCTTGCGACTGTCTGATAATTCCCGTTATACTCATATCCATTTTCCCTGATATGGGATCTGGCTGTATGATTGACTCAATTTCTGCAGGAATATTACTGATCTCACCATGAATACCGCGTTCACCAAATTCATCGCTTTCTGGTCCGCCAACATGACTCAATCCACAGGTAACTAGCAATCCGCCCCCAAAAGTTTTTAGCCAGTTGATGCTTTTATCTGACATGGGCTGTGCAGGAGTAATTCCTGCATGGCTCAACCAGGCTAGGCTATGCTCATTATAAAAGGTATCGGCAATGTCCATAGCACGATCAATTACCACCTTGAAACGTAATCCAGTTCCGGTATTGATCCATGCAATGCGGGTACCACGACCGGCACCATTATCGATCACAGAGGTTTCAATACCTCCCAACTGGGCGGTATTCGATATTTTATTATACCAGGCTTGCTGTGTCAAACTAAGTTCTCTTGATAATTATTTAAAATTCTTTGGCTTATAGATTGCATGATCTTTAGTTGATCCTGACATCAAATAGGCCATCAAATCTTTCAGTTCTTCCTTATTCAAGCCATTGATCATACCTGGATACATCGAAGATACATCCGAAGCTCGTGTTCTTACCACATTGACCTTAGGTACCTCGCGTAAGGTTTGTGGAGCAAATGGATTCTGAGAGATATAATATTTTTCTGAGTCTTCATTTTTAAGTCTACCGATGGCTACACTTCCATCTTTCTGATAAAAAGCGGTGTATGCATATTGATCAGATATCACTTTGTTCGGTTCAAGAATCGACTCTAAAATATCTCTGGCAGAAAAACGTGTTCCCAACTGAGTAAGTGATGGGCCAACAGCTCCACCTTCGCCTTTCATATTATGGCATGAAATACATTGGGTTGCGCTAAACAGCATTTTTCCTTGCTCAAAGTTTCTGTCTGTGGAGTCGTTCTGTACAAATTTTAAGGCTTCCTCTATTTTCCAGGCTCTTCCCGGACCTTTAGGGCTGCCGGCACTGGCTAGTTTCATGCCATTAGTAGTGAGTAATTCATTACCCGAAATTTTATTATAGTATTCGAATTGCTTCTGAGGAAGATTAGCTAAAGCCATTTTACGCGCTTTATCGATAAAGCCAATAAAACTATTTCCCCCTTTATATCCAAATGCGGTATAATACCATTTGAAATATTTCCCTCTTAATTCGGTTGTCCAGCCATTTTTTGCTTCACTTAATGCGGTTATGTAATAGATCTGTTGTGCAGGCGGTGTTTTAGCTAACATACCTGCAATATCAAGTCCGTATTGAGGATTGCGCAGAATTAAGTCTGAAGACTGCATGAAAGTTTTTTGGTCATCTACGTCTAGTACAACTCCGTCAAGCAATGCCAGTGTTTTTTGAACCACTAAAGGATCATCTAAAGCTACTAGAACCTTGCTGAAGGAGCGGTTCAATTCATTGCTTTTTGCAGGATAAAATTGATTCAAATAACTACTTAATTTAGTTTTTTCAGTATCATGGGGTTTACCCATTCTTGAAATGAGCAACTCATAAGCTCTTAAAACATCTATTTGTTGAGATTCTGGTAATGCATTGAAGTTTATACTCATCAATGCATTGATCATCTTAACTTGTAATCCTCTATTGGCAGTTCTGGCCAAAGCAATCATGGCTTGAGTACGTATTTGCGGATCTTTTTCTAGGAATGCTTTTTCCTGCCATTGACTAATAGGCTGGTGCTCCATGGCAATGCGGGCAGCATAGCGAATATAGCGATCAGTATTTTTTAGGTTTGGCCAGGCAAGAGCGATTGCTTTTGCATTGGGTGCTCCATGGAAGGTTTCCAATTGTCTTCTTAAATTTCTAGCCTGTAAAATATCGGCCGGGGTTTTTGAAACTATTGGATCATTAGGCAATTTGTTATCGCCATAATAAACACGATACAGGTCTGAATCCAGTTTTCGGCCACCGGTTAAAAAGTACATCGCTCCATCTGGTCCGATGATTCCATCTGTTAAAGGAAGTGGTGCGCCTGAAATAAATTCTTCGGCTGTTGCTTTATAGGAAGATCCGCTAGGGCTAAGTTGAACGGCATAAATTATACCAAAACTCCAGTCGAAAGCAAACAGGCCTTTACGATATTTTTCTGGGAAACGTGCATTATTACCACTGAAAAGGCTGGTAGGAGAGCCTTGCCCGATGTTTAATATAGCCGGTAAATTATCTGGATACGCTGGCGACCATTTGCTATTTCCTGTGCGCCATCCAAACTCGCTTCCACTTGTAGAATGACTAATTCGTGTAGGC
>CAIJME010000035.1 GCA_903821625.1 uncultured Sphingobacteriales bacterium
AATAGCTTAACGATCTTTGCCCCGCAAGTTTCGGCTCGAATGATCTCGCTAGGGGTCATGCAACCAGGAACACAAAGAAGATCATTCTTATCAGACAATTCAATCACTGACTCCAAAATTCCAGGGCAAACTAAAAACTCTGCCCCTTCATCAATATAAGTTTGGGCAGATTCCACAGTTTTTATTGTACCAATACCTAATCGCATTCCGGGCAATTCCGCATCACATACTTTACGCATTTCGCGGAAATTCTTCAATGCACGATCGCCGCGATCTGCATATTCAGTAGTTCTAATGCCTCCTGCATACATTGCCCTCATCAAATTACTACTTACTTCGGCATCAGCCGAGTAGTACAATGGCACAATGCCCTGTTCTTTTATAAGACATGAAAGCTCCGTTTTTAAATTCATCTTTTAAAAATTATAGCTTATAGCCTTGTCGCGCAAGCAACTTCCACTTGCCTTGCTTTTTTTGCCAAACCATTATGTTCCCAAATTTTAAATCGACTGGATTCCCTTTATTTACAGCCTTAGCAGTTACAATATGTCTTACAATTGCATTTTTACCTGCCAATGTAATTTTCTGATCTAAGGGGTCAATACTTTTGAAAAATGTAGGGCCGTTCAATACTCCTGCAATAAATTCCTTCTGATTTTGTATTAAACCAGCAGAATGCCCATAGCTTAATTCGTCACAAGTGAGGTTCTTTAACGTAAGACTGTCTGTATTAATGATAGCATTGTTGATAGCAATGACCAGCTTTGCGATTTGTGTTTCTTTTTTGGATTGAGCCTGTGCATTCAGACTAATCACAGTAAGTAAGGTGAAGATTTTTAAGTACTTGAGCATGATTATTTATTTTTATAGTTAATTAATTACATTTCTTTCATCACTATCTGCGATGGGCCTACTTTTCCAGTAAGATGCCAGAATAGAACCGGTGATGTTCATCATCGGACCATAGATCATTGGTGCAAGCCCGACGGTTCCAAGCTTACCCATTCCATAGGCCAGGCCTTTTGAAAGGCCTGCATTCTGCATCCCTACATTAATTGCAATAGTTCTGGAGTCTTTTTCACTCATTTTAAACAAGCGAGCAAACCAATATCCTAAGGAATAGCCCATTAGGTTATGGATCAAAACTAATAAAATAAGAAGTGGCCCCACTGTTAAAAGACTTTCACGACCCACTGCGGTGACAATAATAATGATAAATGCGATACCAAACATCGATACAATTGGCATTACCGCATTGATCCACTTCATTTTATCCTTTAAAAGTTCATTAATTACCATAGCGAGTGTGACCGGCAAAATAACCATTTTCATAATATCCCACATCATATCAAGTACATTGATCTCAATAAATGAACCTCCTAATAATTTCATTAGTAGGGGTGTGAGGAAAGGAGCTAGCAAGGTAGCTATTGAAGTAAGTGTAATGGAAAGGGCAAGATTAGCCTTTGCCAGATAGGAAATAACGTTGGCTGCAACAGCATTCGGTGCACATCCAATCAGAATCATTCCTGCTGCAATCTCGGGAGTAAAACCACTGATGTTGGCCAATCCAAAACCAAGTAAAGGCATGATCAGAAAATGGCTTGAAACCCCTACAAGAACCCCTTTAGGAGATTTAAATACTCCAATAAAATCTCTGTAGCTCATGGTAATACCCATTCCAAACATGATCAGCTGAATGAGGGGAGTAATCAGGCCAGATAATTTATAGCCATTGATCTCCAGAAAATAATGAGGAAAGATCATTGCTGTAGAAACTACACCGAAGATCATTACAGGATAGGCAAATCCTTTTAAAGCTGATGCACCCCGAATTCCGATGGCAATAGATAGGAGTGATGCGATCAAAAATGGCTCGGCATCAGTAGATCTGTTGAGCAGATACAAGGCAAGCGCAGCGAGCATACAAATAATGCCAATTACCAAAACGATTTTAAAAACAGGTTTCATCCGATTTATTTAAGTAAAAATACTACCAGGTTCTTTTTAACATAAACTGATCAAGCTGAGCGCGGCTGATCTTTTTTTCTTTTGGATTTTTTTCCAGCCACTTCATATATTCTGCTCTGATTTCTTCGCTCCATTGGGTATCAACCTGCCCCGCCTTATACACTCCATTTTTGATCATCTCATGACCAAAACGATCTTTTGAAGCAATGAATTCTGCGGTAGCAATAACTTGTTCAGCCATGTGAGCAGGAATAAATACTACCCCAGCACGGCCAGCAATCACTAGATCACCAGGTAAAACAATTGCTTGTCCAATGGTAACCGGAGTATTCAAACCCATCAACACAACACCTTGCAAAAATTGAGGTGCAAAATCTCTCACAAATGCATTAAATCCCTTGATCTCGGCCAATCCATCCACGTCGCGGGCAAATCCATCAAATATTACTCCATTCCCTGAGTTTTTATAGATCACATTGCCAAGGTTATCACCCATCAGTGAACCTACTCTACCTTCATTATCGGCAACATACACATCGCCTTTGCTAAGCATATTGATAGGCCAGTGCAAATGCCTGCCTTGCTTGCCTTCTGCGGCAGCACGATCTACGATATTCTTCTCCACATCAGGACGAATAGGCATGTAAAAAGCTGTTAAAGCCCGACCAATTACCTTTTCATCTTCATGCAATATTTTCCAATTTCGCTCATATTGATACAGATAGCCTTCATTATTTAATATTTGCCAGGCCTCTTCAATCCCAATTGATTTTGCACGGTTCAACAACTCGTCAGGAATCCGTGGGCGACCATCCTCAAAACGTTCACCTTTCCAGGCAGAAGTCAAAAAGATCAGTTCCTCTTTAGGAATAGCTTGAGCAAACAAAGATTTGAAGGGTAATAACAGCAAGCAAAAGGAAAGCAATAACTGGAAACTATATCTCATGTGTGTAATAATAAGTATTATCTATGTAGCAATTTTAATTTTATGTCGTTCAGTTCAAAATTTACATTCAGGATTTTCCAGGAAATTTCCATATACCGAGGGCATTTTTTCCCATGATCAGGTCAAGATCGTCATCAGTATAGAAATTACAGTACTTATCCATAAATTCTAATTCTTTATCCATCGGCAGTTCCCACCTTGGAAAAGGATAACCGGTACCCCAAATAATCTGCT
>CAIJME010000036.1 GCA_903821625.1 uncultured Sphingobacteriales bacterium
CTAAGCATCCTTAAAAACGATCCCAATTTAGTTTTCATTTGTCGTCTATCAACGATAAAATCTAGGAAACCGTGTTCTAAAACGAATTCTGAAGTCTGAAATCCTTTGGGTAAATCCTTTTTAATGGTTTCTTTAATTACTCTGGGGCCAGCAAATCCGATCAATGCTCCAGGTTCAGAAATATTGATATCCCCTAGCATAGCATAAGAAGCTGTCACACCGCCTGTTGTAGGGTCGGTCAATAAAGATATATATGGAATCTTTGCCTTGCTTAGAAGGGCTAATTTGGCCGATGTTTTTGCCATCTGCATTAATGAAAATGCGGCTTCCATCATTCTGGCACCGCCAGATTTAGAGATCATCATGAATGGAATCTTGTTTTTGATGCTATAATCAATAGAGCGGGCAATTTTTTCGCCAACAACTGAACCCATTGAACCACCAATAAAGTTGAAATCCATACAAGCAATGACAATATCCTGTCCGTCTAATTTCCCAGTTCCTGAGCGGATAGCATCCTTTAGTCCGGTTTTTAAATAACTTTCTTCCAGTCGTTCTGTATATTTTTTGGAATCAGTAAAATTGAGAGGATCTCCTGAACGAATATTTTCGAAAAGCTCTGTGAACTGATTATCATCAAAAAGAATTTCGAAGTATTCTTTAGAGCCAATGCGTAAATGATATGCGCAATATTGGCAAACATATTTATTTTCTACTTGCTCTGCATAATGCAAAGGCTTTTTACAGGAAGGGCATTTATTCCACATCCCATCAGGTGTCTCTTTTTTATCCTCGGTAGAAGTAATTATCCCCTTTTTTTCTCTCTTGAACCAGGCCATTTTGGATATATGTATAACGTACAAAGAAACAAAAATTTTAAGAAAGCAATGCTCTTGCCTTAACATTGAATTAACGTAAATTGAATTATTCAGATTAATTGGCCCTTTTACATGGAATTTGAGCCTATTTTTCATAATTTAGCAATTGATAATTATTAAAAAAAAAGATGAATTTAAAAGGATTTAAGGGTGTATTGCATGGTGATGCAGTTCAAGAATTATTTGAGATTGCCAAAAAACATCAATTCGCACTGCCAGCCGTTAATGTAATTGGGACCAATTCAATAAATGCAGTGATGGAAACGGCAAAGTCAGTTAATTCACCTGTAATTATCCAACTTTCAAATGGCGGAGCTCAATTTTATGCTGGAAAATCTTTAAATAATGACAATCTGAATGCATGCATTCTTGGTGGAGTATCAGCAGCTCAGCATGTTCATCTTCTTGCCGAACATTATGGTGTTGCAGTTATTTTGCATACAGATCATGCGGCAAAAAAACTTTTACCCTGGATCGATGGTTTACTTGATCATGGCGAAAAATTCTTTGCAATTAATGGGAAACCACTTTATTCTTCACACATGCTCGATCTTTCTGAAGAGTCAATTGAAGAGAATATAGAGATTAGTAAAAAGTATCTTAGTCGAATGAAGGGTATGGGAATGACTCTTGAAATTGAATTAGGTGTAACCGGTGGCGAAGAAGATGGAGTGGATAACAGCGATGTAGACAGTTCAAAATTATATACTCAGCCTTCTGAAGTTGCGTATGCTTATAAAGAATTGAGTACCATCAGCGAAAAATTTACGGTTGCTGCTGCTTTTGGTAATGTTCACGGGGTTTATAAGCCAGGAAATGTAAAATTACAGCCGATTATTCTTAAAAACTCTCAGGACTATGTTCGTTCTGAATTTAAAATTACTGCAGATAAGCCTGTAAATTTTGTATTTCATGGTGGTTCAGGTTCTTCTCAGGAAGAGATTAGGGAAGCAATTTCTTATGGGGCAATTAAAATGAATATCGATACAGATATGCAATGGGCGTACTGGGAAGGGATTAAAGATTATTATAAATCAAAAGAAGCCTATTTGCAAAGCCAGATCGGAAATCCGGAGGGCGAAGATTCACCGAATAAAAAATATTACGATCCGCGCGTTTGGTTGCGTAAAGGAGAAGATACTTTTGTAAAGCGCCTGGCACAGGCATTTGAAGATCTCAACTGTTTGAATGTTAATGATCGTCTTTAAGCTATCATACTAGTTAAAAGGCCTCAAAAGTGCCTTTTTTGATAGCTTAAACTACTGGATTCGCGTTGCCTTTGAACTATATTTCAAATTAAAATGAATCAATCAATCGAAGTTAAAAGGGTTAGCAATAAAGAAGAACTGGAGCATGTATTTGCTATCAGAAGAAAGGTTTTTGTGGATGAGCAGAACTGTCCCCCCGAACTTGAATGGGAATTTGAAGATGAATCTGTACATTTTATTGGAACAGTGAATGCTGAACCTGCAGGTGCAGCTCGATGGAGGAAAACAGATAAGGGGTATAAATTGGAGCGCTTTGCTGTTTTAAAAGAGTACAGAGGAATAGGGCTAGGACAGGCTCTTGTAGGCGCTGTGTTAAATGATTTACCTCATGATTCCACTTATGTATACCTACACGCTCAGCTAGCTGCAATGTCTTTATATGCTAAATTTGGATTTAAAAAGGCCGGTGAGCAATTTGAGGAAGCTGGGATACAGCATTTTAAGATGGTTATTTAAGTTATCTGTTATCAGTTAACAGTTATCAGATAACAGGCAAAAGCAGAAAAGCTGAAAGCTAAAAGCTAAAAGTTGAAAGCTAAAAGCAGAGAAGAGCAATTATTTGAAATGATTAGTAAGAGGCAATTTTTACTAACTAACCATCTACCCAACTAATAAAAGACAACAGTTATCAGATAACAGGCAAAAGCGTAAAGCTA
>CAIJME010000037.1 GCA_903821625.1 uncultured Sphingobacteriales bacterium
AACCAGTAAACTGGTCGTAATAAAAACATTGACCTGATTAGGATATTTAAGATGAATATGACCGTAATCTTCAACCTGTGAATTCTTGCGGAAAACTCCGGTGATTTTGCGAAATCCTGTTGGCTTACCTAATATGCAAATAGTTTGGTCTAATAAATGAGCGGCAAGATCATAAACGATACCTGCTGCCGGTAGTGGGGTTTCTTTAAAAACCTTCGGACCTATCTCTGCACGATAACGATCATAGCGCAGATGAATCTCAATGATATCACCCAACTTACCACTATTGATTGTGTCTTTTGTTACTGCAAAATCGCTAGAAAATCTCCGGTTCTGATAAACCATTACCTTTCGACCAAGCTTCCTTCCAAGGTCAAAAATCTCCCGGGCTTCTTCTACAGTTGGAGCAAATGGTTTTTCAACCAGAATATCCTTTCCTGCCAACAAGGCCTTTCTGGAATAATCAACATGCGTATTGCTTGGAGTATTAACAATTACAAGCTCTATTTCAGGATCATCAAGAATTTCCTGAAGCGTATCGTAACTTTTTACATCCGGATAATCAGCCTTTACTTTTTTGGTATTGTGTTCTAGTACACCTCTAAAATCAAATCCTGTATGTGCATGTACAAATGGGCCATGAAATAACTTGCCCGACATTCCATAGGCCAATAAAGCGGTAACAATAGGTTTTTGCATGAACAAATATACTACTTGAAATGAAAATTCAAGGGGATGAGATATTGCTATGGTTGGTGTTATCCTATACCATATAATCACAAATCGTGTGCTCGTTAACACCGACCACAAGAAATTGAGTAATGTCTGATTAGATTGTCTTTGCGAGAAGTTACGACGAAGCAAAGGGCTGATCGAAATGACAAATTCCATTTCAGTTCAGAC
Organism: uncultured Sphingobacteriales bacterium; assembly: GCA_903821625.1. GTDB lineage: Bacteria > Bacteroidota > Bacteroidia > Sphingobacteriales > Sphingobacteriaceae > Daejeonella. The sequence goes on from CAIJME010000037.1 coordinate 904, forward strand.
TTCCAATAATTTCACCCAAGCAGATAATTTCCTAAGTCGAATATTCCATTTTTTTATGGACTTTTGTATATGACACCAGCAGAAATAAATAAAAAGTGGACTGAACTTCAAGAGAAGATCTCAATAGATTTTGATTCAGAGCTTCCAGACATGAAAGTAATGCTTTTCCTAATCGGTGTGCAAGAACTAGGAAAAGGGCCGTCAAAGTTCAGTAAAAGACAAAAAGAAGAACTCATGCATATTGCTAATTGCCGATTATTCAGTGAACTTGGTTTTTATGAATTAGAAGGAGTTGATCAGGATGGCTGGCCTCATTGGAAACTGGTCAAACAGATTCCTGCATATACTCTTCTTGAACAGGAAATGATCATGCGCTCGTTGATGATTACCTATTTTGAGAATAATTGAGAATAAAAACACTAATTGCCATTAATTCAAAGTTGAAATAAATGAAAAAATATCTTACACTAACTCTGATACTGTTTATATCCGCCACAATGGCAAAGCCAAAACATGATTATGTGAGGATAAAAACAAATAAGGGAGAATGTATCATCATGTTATACAACCAAACTCCCAAACACCACGACAATTTTTTAAAACTTGCCAAAGAAGGATTCTATAACGGTACGCTTTTTCACAGAGTGATACAGGAATTTATGATTCAGGGTGGAGACCCAGATTCAAAAACTGCAAAGCAAGGTCAGCAATTGGGCGAAGGCGATCTGGGATATCGGGTAGATGCCGAATTCAGAGATAGCTTATTTCACAAAAAAGGAGTATTAGCTGCGGCTCGCGACAATAATGCAAAAAAAGCATCAAGTGCTAGCCAGTTCTATATTGTTCAGGGAAAAAAATGGACAGATGAAACACTAGATGAGATTAGAAAGAAAAGAATGGAAAACAGAGTAATACCTGAATCGCAGCGCAAAGTTTATAAAGAGCTTGGCGGTACTCCACACCTGGATCAAAACTATACTGTTTATGGCGAAGTAGTTAAAGGAATAGAAATGGTCGATACTATTGCAGCTGTAAAAAAATCACCAACAGATCGTCCGCTAGAAGATGTGTCAATGGAAGTTAGTCATCTCAAAAAGGGGGAAGCACGCAAACTAGAAAAGAAACTGGGCTTAAAAAACAATACGCTTTAATATGCCATGAAAATAATAACCTATAATGTCAATGGAATAAGATCAGCATTAAGCAAAAACTGGTTGGAATGGTTAAAAGCCGCAAACCCGGATGTGATCTGTTTACAAGAGATCAAAGCTACACCCGAGCAAATTACAGACCTGATTCTACTCGAACAGCTGGGATATGAACATTACTGGAACCCGGCAGAGAAAAAGGGATATAGCGGCACGGCCATTTTTACTAAAATAAGCCCTAAACATGTTGAATACATTTCAGGAATGGATGATTATGACCGCGAAGGGCGAATAATTAGAGCAGATTTTGAAGGCGTATCGGTTATGAGCACCTATTTTCCTTCAGGATCCAGTGGTGAAGATAGACAAGATTTTAAATACCGATTCTTAGAAGATTTTCAAGACTATTCCGATAAATTAAAACTTGATTACCCTAATCTGGTGATTTCGGGTGATTATAATATTTGCCATAAACCGATCGATATCCATAACCCAAAATCAAATGCGAATTCTTCAGGCTTCCTTCCCGAAGAACTCGAATGGATGGAAAATTTTCTAAAAAGTGGCTATATCGACTCATTCCGACATTTTAACACGGAGCCCCATCATTATACCTGGTGGAGTTTCAGAGCAAACGCCAGAAATAAGAATCTGGGCTGGCGAATCGATTATAATCTGGTTTCTGAAGGTTTGCGTGATAAACTTAAACGTGCTGCAATATTACCCGAAGCCAGACATTCAGACCATTGCCCGGTATTGCTGGAACTCGATCTATAATCAGAATTCCCAGATCTTATCCGGGCAAATACAGGAATCCAATTTGATATCAAATTCATTCAAATCGCTGATCTCATCAACCGGCCCAAAGAAAGAAATTCCTATTTTTTTAACATCGGGACGGCAATGGCTAAGAAAACGATCGTAAAAACCCTTGCCATAACCCGCTCGGTTACCCTTTTTATCAAAGGCTAGTAAAGGAATAAAAACAAGATCTATCTGATCATTGGATATAATTTTACCATGAATTGGCTCAGGAATATCATATTTATTCTTACTAAATAAGGTATAATCATGATCATATAGCACGTTCTCCATTTCAAAATTTTCAAAATTTGTTCTTGGAATGACTATTTGTAATTGTGGTTCAGATTGCTTAAAATAATTTAAAATAGAAAAGGTGTCTACTTCATTATTCTTTCTGATCGGCAAAAAAATATGAATCGTTCGGAACTGAGACCAATCGATACGCTTGATTTGATCTATCAGATCATCGGTGAGTATCAAGAACCGCGACCGGGAGATACTCAGACGTTTATCTAAATATTGTTTTCGCAGAGTAGCTTTATCCACAATACGAATGTAAAAAACAATATGATAAAGAGGAAAAAAAGCTTCAGGATGACAGGTGCGCGCTTAAAAATTTTTCTTAAAAAATCAATTATGACTCATGGAATTTTTGTAGTGCTTGGTGTTACCAAGCATTCATGATTTCATTCCGCTCATAGCCGCGGGGGCCTAGTCCTTTTTCTGTAGGAAAAAAGTACCAAAATCCCACCGCTGCGCCTGATGCTATGAAAGGTTCTGCGAGGGCTGGGGTTGTCATTGC
>CAIJME010000038.1 GCA_903821625.1 uncultured Sphingobacteriales bacterium
AAAACCGGGCTGTATCCTGGATCTCCCCATTTTTGGCTCCAATAATTTTACTCATTACCCCAAAAGTATCCGAAAGATCAAAATACTTAAATTGAGTTTCAAAATAATTGGTATTGAGCTCAATGTCGGTGTTTAGAAGCAAAATTAGATCTTTTTCAGCTCGTGCAATTCCTTTATTGCAGGTTATTGAAAAGCCCTGATTTTGGTCGCTAATAATCAAGCGTATAGTTGGATAGCTTTGTTTTAGAAAGGCTACAGAACTATCTGTTGAACAGTCATCTATTATAATAATTTCAAAGTCTGTTTTAGCACTGTTTAAGGCCTCAAAAACTGAAGGGAGGTTTCGCTCTAACAGGTGTTTACCATTATAGTTGGGTATAACTACAGATATACTTTTTCTAGAAGTAGACGCTCTTGTCATTGAATTATTTTGTAGTTTTTATATTCTCCAATTCTCCATTGCCACACATCTTCTATTTTTTGTAATATTCGACGTCTCAGGCTCATTTTCTTTTTCAAGAGTGTAGGGTCAACCTGAAACTTCCAATTGCTAACTTCAATCCGCTTTTGCATAACAAGCGGGTGCGTATCTTCAAATCTGATTAGACGATCTGCGTTGCCATAATCAAATTGGTGATTTTCAGGAAGATGTTCCTGAATCCAGGAGTCTTCATGATAAAATTTATTAAAATTACGAACCTTATTTCCCAGACCTGCAGGTGGCTGTACCCAGCCATAATGATACATATAGGCATCTATGGGTTTCACCTTTATTTTCCTGTCATCTTTTCTAAAACCCTGTGCATCCCGGTAGGAATGAACTTGTGAATCAAATTTTAAAACTCTGACCTCGTTTCTGTACCAGCGTCTAGAGGAAGCTATAAAATCGTAAGAGCCATAAAAATGCAGGTATTTAAATAAAAGGCCTTCCACATTTTTATTGCCCAAATTTTGTTCCATTGCCTTTTTTATCACGGGAAGATAATTTTCATGGACGCATTCATCACCTTGAATATAAAAAGCCCAGTCGGTATCCTTTGAAATGGCAGCATACGCTTTATCAGTTTCTTGGGCGAATGTTTTTCCGCCTTCACGTATGCTTTCATCCCATATAGTATGAATGATTTTTATTTTTGGAGAAGCGATACTTTCGATGAGTTCCTGTGTATTGTCTTCAGAGTTTCCAAGAGCTATTACAAACTCATCACATATAGGTAAAATAGAAAGAATCGCCTGTACAACAGGGTAGTCATTTTTTACGGCATTACGAATGAATGAAAAACCTGTAACTTTCATTAAATGAGATGTGAGATATTAGATATTAGATATTACAATTTAGATACGCAAAGTTAATAAAAACCCAAACTTTGTAATATGGAATAAAAACACCTTTTTTGTATCATGCAGTTACCCCTGATCAAAAATACAATTCAGCTCAAAGACTTTAGAAAATTAGCCAGAGATTTGACTTTGGTTGAGAATGATTTGGCAGGTTCTGAAGATTTGCTGAAAGAGCTTGGGCCATCAGATACTCCTGTTATAGGCATTACTGGGCCTCCGGGAGCGGGAAAAAGTACGCTGGTTAACGCCATGATCAACTATTTAAGTTCTCAGGGTAAAAGCATAGCAGTACTTGCTATTGATCCGACATCACCATTCAATTTAGGTTCTTTACTTGGCGACCGTGTCCGGATGTCTGAACAATTTAATAAGCCTAACGTGTTTATTCGTTCTCTGGCAACCCGTGGATCATTAGGGGGCTTATCAGGAAAGACAATTGAGATGACAGATGTACTTAAATCATCTGGATTTGATTATATCCTGGTTGAAACGGTTGGCGTGGGACAATCGGAAGTAGAGATTGCTGGCCTGGCAGACATTAGTGTGGTGGTATTGGTTCCAGAGTCTGGAGATGAAATTCAGAGCATGAAGTCGGGATTGATGGAGATTGCTGATATTTTTGTGGTGAATAAGTCAGACCGCGAGGGCGCTGAGGCGTTTGCCAATAATTTAAAGAAACTTGTACATCAGCGATCAGAGATTATCCCGGTTATTAATACCATTGCCGATCAATCGACAGGTGTTGATGAGCTCATGCAGGTTATCAAAGATCAGCCTTTTAAGAATAATACTCGTCGCACTTTTCTACTTGCCGAAAAGGCTTGGAAGCTTATTCAGCATGAAAAAATGAAAAATATCAGCAGAATAAAGCTTCATGAAGAAATTAGTAGTGCTTCAGTTGACCCTTCATTTAATTTATATCGTTTTGTTGACAGGATCCTCGGCAGTATTAAGAATTCATAATTTCTTCAATTTCTTCTGCCTCAATTGGAATATTGGCCATCAAATCGATGTTCCCATCTTTGGTTAATAGAATATCATTTTCTAGACGGATTCCCAATCCCTCATTCTGAATATAGATCCCTGGTTCACAAGTCAAGATATTGCCTTCTTCAAATGGCTTGTACCGACTTGCAAAATCATGAACATCTAATCCAAGGTGATGTGAGGTGCCATGCATAAAAAACTTTTTATAGAGCGG
>CAIJME010000039.1 GCA_903821625.1 uncultured Sphingobacteriales bacterium
CGTTTTACTTTAGAAGATCCCGATGGGGTGGAAGGGGAAGCAGTTAAAGTAGTTAAGGTTTCCACACGTGCTGAGCCTAAAGCTGCCAGCGGTGGAAGAGTAAGACATGTATATTCCCAATATTACACTGGTGAGAAATTGGAGCCGAATTACCCGGGTTTAGTATCTGCCTATAACGGTTCAAAGGAAACAAAGGGCGATTGGTATGTGGTAAGTGAAGATAAAGTTCAACCCGGAGATATTATTAAAATACATGGCGGACTCTATCAGGGAGTTCTGCTGAATTATCCTGATTGGAATAATATTCCTTTCGATGGCACTTATTTTTTCACTGCAAAAGGGACTGCGGAACGCCCAATTGTGATCGAGGCAGCAGGGGATGGAGAAGTTATATTTGATGGAGCGGGAGCCGCTAACCTGTTTAATGTAATGGCAACCGATCATCATATTTTTCAGGGGCTCACTTTCAGGAACGTAGGCAGAGTTTTTGATGCGGGTCGCAAACATTTGGCTGGTGCCAGCAACCTGACTGTGCGGAATTGTCGTTTCGAGGATGTTGGTGAGGGGATCCGGACAGAATTTGCAGGCTCAAAGAACTTTCTTATTCAGGATAATGTGATGATTGGTCGCGATGATCGCTACAGGATGTACGGTTGGGCCGCCCACCGGGAGGGTTTGATTCCTTATGGAACACACCTTATGGATTCTTACTATGGGATAATGATCTATGGCCCCGGGCATGTAATTGCTAATAATTCAATTGCCTTTTTCCACGATGCAATTGGTGTCTCAACGTATGGTACCCCCGAAAAGGAGCAGGACTTAAAAGCAGTTTCGATTGATATCTATAATAATGATTTACACCTGCTGGTTGATGATTTTATTGAAGCAGATGGTGGTGTGCACAATATTCGCATCATGCGAAATCGGGGAATTAATGCAGCCGAGAGTGGAATAAGTGCACAACCTGTTTTTGGTGGACCTGCTTATTACATCAGAAATGTCATGTATAATATAGGGCAGGGAGGGGCACTTAAAATTCATGGAGGAGTACCGGGGCTTATGGTCTACCATAACACCTTTATAACAGAGAACAATTCTGGAGGTGGACATCCAAATTCTAACTACCGAAATAATTTATTTCTTGGTGCAGATGGGCCAACAATCGTTGCTGCTTTCCCTTATACAACTCCGTATTCAATAGCTGATTATAACGGATACAGGCCAAATCGTGGTGCTGAAAGTCCCGAAAATCAATATGTATGGTTGTCTCCAAAAGGGGAGCGAGAAGGATTTAAAACCTTGCAGAGTTTAAATACTGCTAGCGGTCTTGAAGCTCATGGTATAACAGTAGATTATGATGTTTTTGAAAACCTTCAGAAGCCGATTCAGGCTGCTAAATCAGATAAGCCTAGTCCTGTTTATTTTGGAGTAGATCTTAATTTTAAACTTAATCCTAAGGGAAAGGCAGTTGATGCCGGTGTTATTATCCCAAATGTTAATGATTACTTCCGTCAAAAAGCACCTGATTTGGGTGCACTGGAGATTGGAAGTCCGGCTGTTATTTATGGGGCACGCGGACTAAAGCAAGATCAGGAGTTTTGGCGATAATCAGTTCATCATTGATCATTCATGATGTTTGACTTAAATCGATCGTTCAAAGTGGTGAGGTTAGTTTGTTGAAGATCAATCTATCAAATAACACGCTACTGTTTAGTGCTAAAAACAAACTATCAGACCGCTGTATTTTTTTAGCGGTTTGATAGTAATTCTTTAGAATTTTACTCCACCCGAAATATAAACAATGCGGCCATCAGCAGGTAAAATTCCTGGGCCTGGGTAACCTCCTGAGCGGCGGGTAAAATAGTGCTCATTCGTAAGGTTGTTTATGCCAGCTTTTAGATTATAGTTTTTAAGAAATTTGAGGCTGGCTGATAAATCCTGAACTTGATAGGATGGGATTAGCCCGGTAGTAGCAGCAGTATTTGCAATTCGGTTATTTGCAGCATCGGCATAAGCCTCACCCACAGAACTTAGTTGCCAGGTGATCGAAAATCCTTTTTTAGCGTATGTTGCTCCAAAACGATGGATTTGGGCGGGTGCATTTTCTACACGGTTTCCGGCAAGGTTGCCTGTTATGATTTGCCCGTTGTTAACGGTAGTGGTTTTAAAATCGCGGTATGTAGCATCTATAAAAGCCAATGTAGCAAATAGACTGATATTTCCTGCTTTTGGACTCATCTTGAAAGCTGAAACCGGATCAAACTCAACATAGGCCTCAAACCCTTTACTTACAGATCTGCCTAAATTAGTGCGAAACTGATAATTTTGACCAGTGCTTATTTGGGTAATAGTTCCTATTCGATTAGTATATTGTAGGTTAAAATAATTTATATCAAAATTCAGGTAGTTGCTCATTTTGCCGCGGTATCCAATATCGAAGTTATAGCCTTTTGCATCTTTTAAGTTTTGGTCAATAACATCGGTAGTTGCAGGTGGGGTAAGGTCAGAAATCAAAACAGGACGGTATGCCTGTGAAAAATTCGAATAAATTTCTGAGCGTGGCAGGAAATGGTATTCAGCACCCGCACCCAAAAGAAAGAAATTGCGCTGTCGTGTGGCTGGGCTCAAGTTGATTTCTTGACCATTAACTATATTGAACCGACCCTCCATTTGTGAATTGATGTTTTCGACCCTTATTCCGGTCGTAAACAATAATCTTTTATTGATGCGAAAAATACTTTCTGCAAATGCTGCTCTGTTAATGTTTCTATAATCTAAATCACGAGGATACAATCCCTCTGCCAAGTCGTAATTCATGTCACTTCCTATATCGCCCTTTCCTAACTGTTTACGGTCAATTTGACCATTAAAAAATCGTAAGCCAGTAGCTAAAGTGTTGTTCAATCCAAACAAATTATAATCTGTTAGAATTCTTAATTCTGTACCGTAGGTTTTATAATAATCTCTGTCTACCTGCCTATTGCTTAAGTCGTCGGCAGTGTTAATCGCTTTAACGAAACCAATGCTATTTCTTTCGGCAAAGGTTCCAAAAGCTTTCCAACTCAGTTTAGTTTTATCATTGAGAATGTATTCTGCGCTGATGGATGGAATCAGCCAGGGAGTATTGAACCAGTTTCGGCTTCGCAGACTTTGTCTGGGATTCTGATGAAACTGCATATCTCCTAAACCGCCCGCTTGTTGACTTTTAGTTGTCATATAGGTAACTTCAGTACCTAACTTCAATTTTTTAGTAAGCGCATAACTCCATTCAAGATGAGCATGATCAGTATTGAAATAACTATTGTCTCTCCATCCATTGCCTACACGTTTTTGATAGTATGCGGTATAGCTTAACCGACCTTCTGTACCGCCAATGTAGTTAAACGTACTAAACAGTCCGTTACTACCTACCGTATTTTGGGATTCGAAAGTGAGGCGAGTTGAAATATCCGGCTTACGCAGTACGAAATTCATCAAGCCTCCAAACTGCGGGCCATATTGAAGAGAAGAAGCGCCACGAACAATTTCAATCCGATCAACAACCTCCATTGGTGGAGTGTAATAGGCTTCCGGATAGCCCATAGGATCAGGTGTAATATCATAGCCGTTCATTCGAACATTGAACTCCCATGAACGATTGGGGCTTAATCCTCTGGATGCTACGCCCAGTTGGATACCTGATCCGTCATTTTCCCAAACGGAAATACCGGGTGTTCTTCCAAAGATCTGCCTACTATTATTCATTGCTAGATTGGCATTGATGTTATCCAGTTTAATCACTTCATTTTTTTTGCCAGCGTAAATGCTGAAGTCTTTTGTTTCGGTAAGAGTTTCATTACCTCTAATTCCTCTTGAAGTTAAAAAAGTTACCTCGCCAAGAGTTAAGCCCTCCTCTTCCAACTGAAAGTTAATGGTAGAATTCTGGTTTTCAGTTAATTCAAGAATAAACTCTTTATTTCTGAAACCTAAGTAGCTTACTGCAATCGTGTATTTTCCCGATGAAAGTCCTTTAAGGAGATACTCACCTTTAGCGTTGGTTTGAACTCCACGTACAGTGCCCTTTAAAATGACATTTGCCCCTATAACAGGCTCATTTTTTATCGTGTTGACCTGACCTTTTATACTTGCTTTTTGTCCAAATGCCTGACCCACAATTCCCATCCAGATACTCAGGCATATCGTATATTTATTCATCAAATTAAATTGGAATGATTCTAATTAAGGTCAAATCTAAAATTTATTTAGACTTGTTCCAAATAATAAATAAAAATTATCGGCAAATAGTTAGAATAGATTTGTTTCTCAAAAGCAGGAATGCAATCTGGAATTTATAATGAATATTTATTCTTGAGTGCTGCATGCTTATTGAACATATTAAGAGAGGAATATTACTAATGAGCAGAAAGCATTTGATATAAAATAATTGGTGGTCTAGGTTTTGAAATCTACCTGCTGAAATGTGACTAGGTTACTATCAAACGACAGGAGTGATTCACATCTTTTATTCGTTAAAGAATGTATGATTTTTAAAAATAGTATGGTATTCAAATACAGCGCATAGTACATTTATAAAAATTTGTGGTTAAATTTATTTGTCCATAAAATTTTCTGGGAAAGTAAACGTTCTAATTTATAAAAGCTTAGTCATGTTAAAAATTTATACTACAATTCTTATTTTTTTCTTGTTCACGTTCAGTTTGAAAGCTCAGTTTATTCAAAATCTATCTGATTTGAAGGGTAAGCCTTTAGTTGAAAATTTAAGTTCTGATATTTCAGGATCACCGTATTTATTGGATGATTGGTCAAAGGGAACTGTTGAGCAGGGGAACAAGGTTTCTTATAAGGATGTAGATTTAAAGTATAACCTTTATAAGGATGAGCTTTTTTTTAAAAATCCGAAAGATGGATCGATGCTTGGCTTTGTTTTACCAGTTGCCGGATTTTCATTAGCGATAAAGGATAAACTTGAGATTTACAGGAATGGTTTTCCGGATATTGATAATTTTACCAGCAAATCCTATTACCAAGTTTTATTTGATGGAGGAATTAAACTAGTATTAAAGAGCACCAAAACTTTAATTGAAATAAAACCTTATAATTCGCCAACTACAGAGAAAAAATTTGTCGATAATGCCATTTATTACGTATTTCAGAATAATGTAATGACAAAATTTAAGCCTTCCAAAAAGGATTTTTTGGACTTATTTAAATCTAAATCTGCTGAAATAGCCGATTTTATTAAAAATGAAAATATAGATTTTAAGAAAAATGCAGACTTAACAAAAGTTTTTGTGTTTTATAATACGCTGTAGTATCAATCGCTTTTTATTGCGGGGAGCAGTCCCGATAGCTATCGGGAGAACTGTACCGAGAATAATCTGGAGCCGACCGAAATATTTAAAATAAAAAAAAGCCACCTTGCGGTAGCTATTGTAGCGGGGAGCAGGATCGAACTGCCGACCTCAGGGTTATGAATCCTGCGCTCTAACCATCTGAGCTACCCCGCCGAATTTATCTTGTTTGTTGTTGGTTAATGATTTATCTTAGGACTGATCTGAAAATTAATTTGGATCTTTTTACCCTTAAGTAATTCAAACAACACTGCCTTTCAAAACAGAGTTGCAAATATAGAGGAAATTACTTTTCTTTAGAAACTAATCAGAAAAAAAAGTCGCCAAGCGATGTAAATAAATAAAGGAATGGCAGAAAAGATAAAGTTCAATGTAGAGTACGAGGTAAAATCATCTCCTAAAATATTGTTTGGCTTTTTAAATGAACCCAATGGTTTGGCTCAATGGTTTGCTGATGATGTAACCTATAGAGATCAGGTTTATACATTTACCTGGGATGGTGATCAGCAAAAAGCAAAATTGCTATCAATCAAAGAGAACAAATTGGTTAAATTTAAATGGTTGGATGATGAGCCCCATTGCTATTTTGAAATGGAGATTGTTCAAGACGAATTAACCAATGATGTTGCTCTTTCAATAACTGATTTTGCACCTGAAGACGCAATAACTGACCGTAAGCTTATATGGGATAATCAGATTCAATATTTGATTAGCGTATTAGGGGCATAGAGATAAATTTTCTCTATTTTTATACCTGTGAAGAAAGTACACTTATTGGTATTTAAGGCCTTTGCAAGGCCTTTTGTTGTTACCTTTTTCATTGTCATGTTCATTTTGTTGATGTTATTTTTATTTAAATACATCGATGATCTGATTGGAAAGGGCTTTGAGTGGTATGTAATTCTTGAGTTGCTGATGTATGCATCTGCGACAAACGTCGCTATGGCACTTCCTCTAGCCATACTTCTATCTTCCATAATGACTTTTGGCAGCCTAGGCGAAAATTACGAACTCGTAGCAATTAAATCTGCAGGTATCTCCCTTCAAAAAGCAATGATGCCCTTAATTATTGGCGTGAGTATGCTCAGTGTTGCTGCCTTTCTTTTTTCTGATTATATGCTACCTGTTGCCAATCTGAAAATGGGTTCTTTATTATATGATGTTCGAAATCAAAAGGCAGCATTCTTGATTAAAGAAGGAATCTTCAATAACAGTATTCCTGGCTATTCAATTCGCGTAAAGAAAAAGGATTCCGATCAAACGCTTCACGACGTTCTTATCTATGAGCGAAATACAACCAGCGGAAATGTCAATGTGCTGATGGCTAAAGAAGGGCAGATGTTCATCACTGATGATGATCAGCTTTTGGTTTTGAAGCTTAAGGATGGAAAGCGTTATGAAGAGACTCCCGGATCTACGGGAACCTATAATCCAAGGCAAAGGCTTATGCGGACAGAATTTAAGGAAACTGAGCAAAAATTTGATTTGTCGGGTTTCCAGCTAAAAAGAACTGATGAAGAGCTGTTCAAGTCAAATTATGCAATGCTCAATTTGAAACAGCTTAACTTTTATAGAGATTCCTTTGAGCTCAAAGGAGATAGTAATCTTCGTTCAACGTATAGAGATCTTACACTCCTTGCACGTACCTATCGTACCGACTCATTGAATCCAAAAGTACCAGTAGTGGTCATGAAAAAGTATAAAAATGTACTGGAGATTGTTCCTGCAGATAAAAGAATCCGATCTGTGCAGACAGCCAAAGATCAGATTAGATCGATAAAAGAGATTTTGAGCCGCAAAGAATTGTTTATTGATGATAATAATTTGCGCTTGCGCGGCTTTTTAATCGAATTAAACAGGAAATTCACGCTAGCTATCTCTTGTCTAGTTCTTTTCTTTATCGGTGCACCATTAGGAGCGATTATTAGAAAGGGGGGGCTGGGCTTGCCTGTAGTCATGTCAGTATTATTTTTTCTCCTCTACCATATAATATCAACTATTGGAGAGAAATCAGTTAAAGAAGGCACACTTACCCCATTTATTGGAATGTGGATCGCGATTTTTACCTTGACTCCTTTGGGGATATTTCTTACCTATAAAGCAACAGTTGATTCGGCACTTTTTGATCTTGATTTTTATAAGCGATGGGTTAAAAGACTCTTTGCTAAGAACCTGGAATAGGCTCTAATTTTTTATTGCAAAGCATTGACTGATTTAAATGGATATGAAATCGTAGGTGCAAAAAAATACTTAAATTTACAATCTAATTGCGTGGGTTCAATTGAACAGATAATTTTTTATTGTCTATTTTAAAACCGCTCGTTAAACCATCCAAAAAATATGTTCAATACAATTGAAGAAGCAATAAACGATATTAAAGAAGGTAAGGTTATTATTGTTGTTGATGATGAGGATAGAGAAAATGAGGGTGATTTTTTAACAGCTGCCTCTAATGCAACACCGGAGGTAATAAACTTTATGGCTACACATGGTCGTGGATTGATCTGTGCTCCATTAACTGAAGAACGCTGTAAGGAATTGCGATTGGATTTAATGGTTGGAAATAATACCGCAGCTTTTGAGACTAATTTTACTGTTTCTGTTGATCTTATTGGGCATGGATGTACAACGGGAATCTCTGCATCAGATCGTTCAAAAACTATTCTTGCACTTATCGACCCTAAAACTACTCCTGAAGAATTGGGTCGTCCGGGTCATATATTTCCATTAATAGCCAAGCATGGGGGTGTTTTACGAAGAGCGGGACATACTGAAGCAGCTGTTGATCTTGCAAGCATGGCGGGGCTCGAGCCTGCTGGTGTGTTGGTTGAAATATTGAAGGAAGATGGGGAAATGGCTAGATTGCCCGATCTTTTGATCATTGCCAAACAATTTGATCTAAAAATAATCAGCATAAAGGATCTGATCTCTTACAGGTTAAAAACAGAATCTTTGATAAAAAAAGAAGTATCTGTTAAGTTGCCTACTCATTGGGGTGATTTTGAAATGGTTGCTTATACACAAATAACAACTGGCGATCAGCATCTTGCTTTGATAAAAGGGAGTTGGGATGAAGGTGAGCCAGTTCTTGTACGCGTGCATAGTTCATGTATTACCGGTGATATTTTTGGTTCATGCCGTTGCGATTGTGGCCCTCAGTTGCATAAAGCAATGGAAATGATCGAGAAAGAAGGTAAAGGAGTGATTATTTACATGAATCAGGAGGGTCGTGGTATCGGATTGATTAATAAGTTGCATGCTTACAATCTTCAGGAAAACGGGTTGGACACAGTAGATGCAAATTTACAGTTGGGATTCCCAATGGATCAGCGTGATTATGGTATCGGTGCGCAGATATTAAGAAGCCTTGGTATAAAGAAAATGAGGTTGATGTCAAATAACCCTACCAAACGCTCTGGTTTAATTGGATATGGTTTAGAAATAGTATCTAATATTCCTATTGAAATTAAATCCAATATCCATAACGAACTATACCTGAAAACAAAACGTGATAAAATGGGTCATTCCATCATGAAGAATACTTGATTTTTTCAATCTTTTTGAGGCTCTGATTCTTTGGGTTTTATTGCATTAATTTCCTGAATCGGTTTTTGCTTAGATTTTTCGCGTTCTTCTTTTCTTTTGTTTCCAATTAGAATTCCAAGAAGCTCTTTGAAGCTATCAAAATCTCTACGATACACTAAACCTATTGCACTCACATAATCATCATTGGATAGGTTGCTTAGGAAGCTATTGTTATTCAACTTGTTTGATGCTCTGAGAACAAGATCTCCATTCTTTTTGATCAGATATAAAGCTTCCACATCATGGGCAACAAGCGACCCGCCCCCAATAACAGAAAAATCGGAAAAAGAACGTCTGTTATTTGTCCGGTCTGTCACACCACCAGTAAGTATCAAACGGTCATTTAAAAATCGCAGGGATGCACTTGCTTCATTGAACGACCGAATATTCAGGTCTACAAAATTCAGGTTCAATGACTGAGTTAGAATGGTATTCAGTTGATTGAAGAATAATTCTGATCCTGCACTGATGAATGTTGAAGTTGCGATACCTCTAATTCCGTTACTCTGTTCTGCACTTCCGGCAAATGACCTTCTTACAATTAAACTCAGTGCCTGCTGATTGGTATTGTTTATATCACTCAGATAGGACTGCAATTCATCTTTGATAGATGCATTAGCAGGGAAATTGATGTCGAACGCAATATTGGGGCTTAGTAGTGGCCCGCTAAGATTCATGACTGCCTCAGCAGCTACTTTTTGATTGTTTTGCGGCGGGCGTCCAGCTGCCAAATATAGCGGATCAATGCCAGCACGAACTTCATATAGAGCTTTCATATTGATAGCAGCCTCCATCGGATTGCCGGTCCAACGAATTGAACCACCCTCACTAATTTTGAAGAGTTTGTTAATGAAGTCTTGTGCGGTAAACTGGAATTTACCACTGCTGATCAGATAATCTCCATACATCTCAAAGTCTCCAAGAGTAGTAATATTTAAACTGAATTGTGACTTACCCCGTCCGGATAATCTACCCAGATCTGTGAATATATTAACTTCTGTATTTTCATCAACCTGAAGATCGAAATCCATCGTAAGGCCTTTAAAGGAGGTTAATTTTGGCTTATTTAATGATGAATCTTTGGCTACAAAAGAGATAAAATCATTTTTACTCACTGTAGCCGATGAGTTTAGCGGGATGTTAAAAATTGTTCCAGGCTCTGTTTTTGCGTTAATAATAATCCTCATATCATTTGATGGACCATTAAAGCTAAAGGCTCCGGTACCAAATGCTACCCCATAATAAAGAGGATTATCCTTAGAAGTAGTATTCAAAGCCATAAAATTCTTTGCCTGAATGTCTAAATGGATTTCTGGATTATTGGGATTGGACATATCAACGGTTCCATTAGCGATGGCTTCATTGTTTTTAATGTCTTTTAATTTGAGGTTCGTTAGTTTGATTACGCTATTTTCAACCCCAACTTTATCTGTTATTTTATAAGGAGTTTTCAAATAATTTATGGTCATTCCTGCTTCATTTAAAGAAAGATTGCCATTGATTTGAGGATTATTAAGTTTTCCGCTTATGGTAAGCTCAGCAGATACTTTTCCATACATTTTTGAAACCAGATTTTTAAGTAATGGCTGAAAAAGAGCTACCTCATTGTCTTTCATCAAAACATTCATGTCCAGCTTATTCTGATCACTATTGGCATTGTAAGTTCCTTCTATATCTAGAGTGGTTTTACCCTTATTTACGACATCCATTTTGACATTGATGAGTTTTGATGAATTATCAAGCCCTGCAGTCATTTTAAGGTCTCCAATATTTATGTTATTAAAATTGAGACTATCAATCTTAATTCCAGCTTCTAAATTGGGAGTTCCTCCCAGTCCAGAAAGAGTGGCCTCACCATTTAGTGTCCCATTTAATGTGATACCTTTTGGTTTAGTAAGGGAATTGAATGTGGTTAGTTTAAAGGTGTTAAAACCTATGAATAACTTATCTTCAGGATTTTTTGAGATGATTCCATCAATGGTAACCATTTGATTGTCCTTAAAAAGCTCGAACCCAGAAATTTTTGTTCGTCTGAATAAGCTAAATGCCTGATCTTTTTCTCTTCCTTCATCAAAGCTGAAACTGACTTTCTCCTGAATTTTCCAAATCTCTTTGTTTATAATTACATCAGATGGCAGAACACTTAAGCGAATTCTTTCCTCTCCTTCTGTTTTAAATTCTATCAGTGAGTTTAAATCCAGCTGGTTGGTCGCATTTTTGTCCGAAAGTTTTATATTCAGACTTAAGCTATCCTTTCTAAGGATATTCGCAATATTCACATTTTTGATATAGAGGCTGTCAGAAAGGTCAATTCTGTCGGAAGTAATGAATACGTTCATTGCCTTATCGGAAGTACTCTCATCTATAATCAGGTCATTGATCTTAATTTTTTTGTATTGGATCAACTTAATAAATCCATTTAAATTGGCAACGTTTTGCGATGAAACAAACTTGCCATTGAAGTTTGCTTGTTCCGGAACTTTCAGCTCTGGAATCAATAACATGCTTATCGGATCAAAATATTTAATATTTAAATTGAATTCGAAATTCTGTTGGCCTGGTTTTCCAAATTTTAATCCCAGTGAAGGGATATACCTGCTTGCCAACGACTTGAAATAAGAAGGTAAAGCCTTTAGGTCATATTGCCCTTTGATGCTGGCATCGAGAATGTCCGAACCTATAATTAATGAGCGTTGCGATCCAGTTCCGATAGCTTTCAAATTGACAGAATCAACAATGAAAGAATTTTGGGGGTTAGTTAATTGAATTTTGCTTAATTCAACAGAGCCTTCAATATTTTCAAGATTGGAGCCTGAAAAATTTGTTTTTAATTCTGCATCAAACTGAATAGTGTCTTTCATGAAATTCAGTTTGTGCAAATTAGCACCTCTGATCATTGCATGAAAATTATAAATGGGTCTTTGTGGATTCAGATTAATATTACCATCGAAGTCAAGTTCTAGATTACTGTCGTCTACTTTGATTTGCCCATTGAAGATATTATTTATAAAGTTACCTTCAACGTTTATATTACTATATCTATACCCATTATAGTCAAGATATTTTAGCTCTGATTTAATCTTTTCCTGCAGACTTTTGATCTTGAATCCTGTGCCGGAAATGGTGGTAGAGAGCGTAGTCCTTCCAAGATCACTCCTGCCTAATACTTCGCCTATGTTAAAGTCAAATGCTTTTAATGTTCCACTATATGTAGGTATCGAATTTTTATCAATCTTTAAGTTGATATCAGTTAATAAACGGCCAGCCTTGGTTTTAAACTCTCCTATTGTTTTAAAATCATTGATGAACCCAGTTAATCTACCTTTGAAGTTAATGGTGCCCAATTGGTTTGCAAACTCGGGGATGATGGATTTTTTTGAACCTCTGGCACGTGCCAGGATAAAATCAATATCCTTCTTATTAGTAGAAATCTGTTCAAAATTCAGGTCCAATAATGTTTCTTTGATTGATGGGAGACCTTTTATTGAAAAATTTCCTTTTACGTAACTAGCCTGTCCGCTTTGAATAGTTAGATCCTTTGCCTTCAAGTTATTTACATATCCCGATACCTTTCCGTTGAGCTGAAAAATCACAGATGATTTAGCCAGATTAGGTGAGAAATAGGCGATGTCAGAACTGTTTACTTTAGTATTTCTTAAATCTGTTTTCAGATACACCTTGCTGATAAACTGTCTAAAATCTTTGAATTTTGAATACTTGAAAAGCAAGTAGTTTCTTACTTTACTGTTTGATGTTTCAAGAAGAAGATTCTTGAACTCCATCTGATTGGTATCGATTGTGGCATTGGTAGTCAGGTTCTTTAAATAAAATCCACTTTTCTCTTTAAAGGTCATGTTCTTCAGCCCAAAACTAACCAGATGATTTTTAGTATCCAGATCAAGAATCGTACTGCTGAAGTTCCATAAATAGATGTCATTAAAGTTTATTCCATTGACAGATTTAGTATTATTTAAGTTTTTGTATTTGAAGGCGATATTGTTAAGAACAATTTTATTAAGAATTAAATCAAAGGGTTTGCTCGTATTTTTTTTTACCGTTTTTTTGCCGGCATTGAAATAGTCGATGATAAAGGCCAGATTTGTAGTTTTGTCCTTGTATTTTTTCAAATAGATTTTTCCATTATCCATTTGAACGCTTTTTACTGATAACTTTCTCAGTTTTAAGGAAATAAAATTGAGATCAACCGTAAATTTTGGGGAGAATAAAAGGGTGTCTTTTTCTCGATCTTGCACATACAAGGTGTCGAGTACCAGTGATTTGAATGGTTTGATATGCAAACCTCCAACATAGACCTTTGTATTCAGCTCAGTGGATAGGTAATTCGCTGTTTTTTTTGCAATATAAGTTTGTACCGGCTTATATTGCAGCGAGAAAAAAACTACAATGAGCAGCAATAAAAATGTTGCCAGTATCCAAAGGGTTATTTTTAGTGCTTTTTTGATAAATTTGTTTTTTATATAAACTATAACAATTTAACTCTATAATTTTGGCAATCATCCTGGGCATTGAATCTTCTTGTGACGATACTTCTGCAGCAATTTGTGTTGATGGTAAAATATGCTCCAACATAATTGCTAGCCAGGTTGTCCATCAAAATTATGGAGGTGTAATTCCTGAGCTAGCCTCTAGGGTTCATCAGCAAAATATAATTCCCGCCGTTCATCAGGCTATAGCTGATGCAAAAATACATAAAAATGAGATTGATGCGGTAGCATTTACTCGTGGTCCTGGATTATTAGGTTCACTTTTAGTCGGTACGTCTTTCGCAAAGGCTTTTGCACTTGCAAATCGACTTCCGCTAATAGAGGTAAATCACATGCAAGCACACATTCTCGCTCATTTTATTGCCGATGATAAGCCTTCTTTCCCTTTTCTATGTCTTACCGTTTCTGGTGGACATACACAGATAGTACTTGTAAGGGATCATTTTGACATGGAAATTGTAGGTCAGACCACTGATGATGCTGCCGGAGAGGCATTTGATAAAACAGCAAAACTACTTGGTTTGCCCTATCCCGGTGGTCCGTTAATTGATAAGTATGCGCAACAAGGTAATAAGTTTGCGTTTAAATTTCCTGAACCTCAGATACATGGATTGGATTTCAGCTTTAGCGGATTAAAGACATCAATCATGTATTTTGTACGTGATCGGTTAAAGGATGATCAGGATTTTTTAAAAAATAACCTTTTTGATGTGTGTGCGTCAGTTCAAGAAAGAATCATTTCTATATTATTGAATAAGCTGAAAAAAGCATCTGAACAGTACAATATACAATGCATTGCGATAGCAGGTGGAGTCTCAGCCAATTCTGGTTTGAGAGCCGCTCTTCACGATTTGGCGCCAGGCCTGAATTGGAAGGTTTATATTCCAAAATTTGAATATTGTACTGATAACGCGGCCATGATTGCAATTGCGGGACATTATAAATTCCTTAAACAGGATTTTGTTGGTCAAGATATTGCTCCCATGGCCCGCATGCAGTTTTAATTATTACTTTCGTTAACTAAAATATCAAACACCAAATTTCTACCTAAATAAATTATGAGCGCAGCAAGTATTATTTTCTTTTTAGTCTTCTTAATCCCATTAATTGGATTATTAATCTGGGTTATGCGTCAAGACAAGCGTAAAGGTAAAATTGGTTTATATGTCCTCAGTTTTATTGTGGTGGTTGGTGTCTGGTTCATGTACTTCATGACTAAGGGTAAATAGTATTTTGCCAATAGTTATCATCCGTTATTTCTTCCTACGTATTAGAAGCTAACTGTAATTTTGAAGCTTTTTCAATATTTTTCATCTGTTGAGGAAGAAAATAAATTTGCTTTAAAAGCTATTTTTGACGAATTTGAATCCATTAATTAATTATTCATCAGTAAAGTGGAGAACATTTAAACTCTAGATATTGAGATTCCATTTGTAAAAAAAACAAAAAAAGTAATGAAAAAAATAAACTCATTTTTGATAATTCCTCTACTTCTTATTTCTATTATGCAGGGTTTTGCTCAGCCAGTGGAGCAGAATGTGAAGGTCATTGTGGCTCCCGATCATGCAGATTGGCAATACAAAACAGGAGAAAAGGTTAAGTTCAATGTTTCTGTTTTGCAATATGGCAATCCATTAAAGAATGTAAAGGTTAACTATGAACTTGGTCCTGAACGGATGGCGCCTGAGATGAGAGATTCTATGCAATTGGCCGGCGGTCTTTATACCATTAATGCAGGCACAATGAAAATTCCTGGGTTTTATCGTTGCATAGTTACAGCTAATGTAAATGGTAAGAAATATAGAGGCCTGGCTACAGTTGGGTTTGATGCAAACCAAATTAAACCTGCAGCAGCTAGCAGTCCGGCAGATTTTGTTCAATTTTGGGATAATGCAAAGGCCGATCTTGCTAAAATACCTTTGGATGCGCGCATGACCTTATTGCCTGAGCGTTCCACAGAAAAGGTAAATGTGTATCATGTTAATCTTCAGAACTTTCGTTTAGGAAGCAGGCTATATGGAATTTTATGTGTTCCTAAAAAAGAAGGGAAATATCCTGCATTGCTTAGGGTTCCTGGCGCTGGTGTAAGGCCATACAATGGTGATGTGGCCACTGCAGAAAAAGGAGTGATCACCTTGGAGATCGGAATTCACGGAGTTCCTGTAATAATGGATCCGATGGTCTATACCAATCTAGCAGCTGGAGCATTATCTGGTTATCAGGCATCAAATTTGGAAGATCGTGAGCGCTATTATTATAAGAGGGTTTATATGGGCTGTGTTAGAGCGAATGATTTTTTAACTTCTCTGCCTCAGTTTGATGGTTCGAACCTCGGAGTAACAGGTGGAAGTCAGGGGGGAGCATTGTCTATAGTTACAGCCGCTTTAGATTCAAGAGTGAAGTTTTTAGGCGCTTATTATCCAGCACTAAGTGACCTTACCGGATTCATGATTGGTCGTGCAGGTGGATGGCCAAACCTATTTAATAAGGACAATGTAAATACCGGAAGCACGCCTGACAAGGTAAAAACCACCGGTTATTATGATGTTGTGAATTTTGCCAAATTGATAAAAGTACCGGGTATGTATAGTTGGGGTTTCAATGATGAAACTTGTCCGCCAACCTCCATGCATGCGGCATACAATGTGATTACTGCACCTAAATCTTTGTTTTTGGCTTTAGAAACTGGGCATTGGATGTATCCCGAGCAAAAAGAAAATATGGAAAACTGGTTGCAAAAGCAGCTGAAGGTGAATTAAAGCATTCACTAAAATGATCATCGCAAAAAAAAACCGCTTGTTTAGAGCGGTTTTTTTTTGTTTATACTTTTTCTTTTTCTTCGAGCTTATCAGCAGTAACTGTTTCTTTTATCTTAGCTTCCAGTTCATCCATCAGATCAGGATTGTCAAGTAATAGTTGTTTCACACCATCACGCCCCTGACCTAGTTTAGTATCACCGTAACTAAACCATGATCCTGCTTTTTTAATGATCTCAAAATCAACACCAAGATCAATAATCTCTCCGGCTTTGGAAATACCTTCTCCAAACATTACGTCAAACTCAGCAATTCGGAATGGAGGAGCCAATTTGTTTTTGACCACTTTCACCTTCACTCTGTTTCCAGAAACTTCATCAGTATCCTTAATTTGAGAGATACGGCGAATGTCTAAACGTACAGAGGCGTAAAATTTAAGGGCATTACCTCCTGTTGTTGTTTCTGGACTACCAAACATAACTCCGATCTTATCACGAAGTTGGTTGATAAAAATACAGCAACATCCTGTTTTTGAGATTGTTCCGGTTAATTTACGCAAGGCTTGCGACATTAAACGTGCATGAAGAC
>CAIJME010000040.1 GCA_903821625.1 uncultured Sphingobacteriales bacterium
CTATGAAAGTCAGTGGGTTGGCTAATTGAGTAAGTGCCGCACCAGCCAAGGCGGAATAGAGGTGAACGGAGGTTCAGTGAGTGCACTATTTGCTTAACATTTTAATGAAATCGTTATTGAATACTTCGCAAAGAAAATAATCCAATCAATATCACCGTCATTTCGAACACGCAAAAAATAATTTTAGGTTAAGCATAGTTTAAGCAGTGCGCTAACTCTACTGATATTGGAGCCTCCATGTTTTTTTAATAAATCTTAGACCGGCACAAATATTCATCTGACCATTTCAATTTAATAGAGCCATGGCAATTTAAAAACTGCAAAAACCAACAATTAACTTCGAAAAACCTGATTCCAATCTCTGGGAGGTCGAGGGCCCTCATATTTCAAAGCATCTAGCTTTGCATGTAAGTTATTTACCCTAACCTTTCTTGACCAGGCACTAATCGAATTCTGATACTCTTTGGCTTGGATTTCCTCAATTTCTTTAATCAGCTCTTTTATATTTTCATCAATCATAATGCTGCAATAAAAACTCTCTAATTGCGTCCATATCCGTAGTATCAATTTCGTTTTCTTCTAGCAAATCTTTAATATCATCTGCATCAATTAACTCCTTACCATTGTTAAAATATAAGGTGGAGGTAAATCCTTGGCCGGTAGTGGTGTAATCTTCATTTTCTTCAAATTGCTCATCGTCACCATTAGGATAAGTGTACGAATATGAAGAAACAATACCTGACTCAATCTCTACGGATATGTTATCAATATCAAATATGCCAGGCTTAACTTCTAAGGTATAACTTTTCCATTGGCCCCAACCATAGGCTTTTTCATCTGAAACAGCAATGTGTACAAAACTGCCTTTGCTTGACATATTGAAGCATTCCAAAAGATTATCTATTTGAGGTCGTTCATAGTTTAAAGATATGGGTAAAATTTTTCCATTAGGCAATTGCATATCAGTAGCGGGCTCACCCATGCCATAGGTATGAAAAATATCACTGCAATCATACCAAGAATTACCATAGATATAATCTGACCAACTGTCATCACTCTCTAAAAATTCAAGCATTATCTCATCAGAAATTTCACCTGCAACATCCTCACTCAAGTAACAATTTCTATCATATCCAAGAGTAATGGTACCCGGCTCATCAAAATAGAATTGAGTTCCTACTTTGTTTTTGCTGCTGTCGGCTTGCTTATTTAATAGTAAACTTTCAATAGTATAGTTAGTAGACAGGGTATCGCCAAAATCAGTGTCTTCAAATAAATTAACATAGTTAAGTATGTTTAATTTTTCTGTGATTTCAACTAATGAATCACTTAAAGTGTAAGACCACTCTATATTCCGTATTTTTGTACGATCATGAGCAACCATGAAATTAAAGATTTCAGGTATAAACTTCTCTTCTAATTCCAGATAATCAAATACGTCAATGTTCTTTTGTAATAACTTCATTAATGAAGTTAGATTGCGATTATCTTCCTCCAGCGATTTTACTAATTGTGGTTGAAACTCAATTAATTTTAATAGAAAATCAGAATCATTGAGTAAAGCATCATCAAATTTTATATTTCTAGACTTATTGCCTTTTGCAATATCTAAAATAAGATCTCTATCTTGACCTAACTTTTCTGGTAAAGCAAGTTCTGTTAATCCCCAATAAGACGTTTCATTGTTATTTATCCCATATTGAAGTGCTAGATTTCTGTTATTTTGTAGCTTTCCTGGCAAATTAGGATACTCCTCGAAATTCAATTCCAGGTAAGGAATTAAGAAAGTTTCAGTATACAGAATGCTAGGGTCAAAAAATCCATCTAATATTTCAAATTCAATTTTCAAGCCTACAATGCTTTGTAAAAAACTACCATCTTTTTTAAATGAACTTGGCAGGCAGTCAAACTTAGATGACAAATCAGAATAATCATCTGATCTTAAATAGGCATACGCTATTTCTTGGTTTTTCTTTAATCCTTCAGAAATAAGAGGATATAATTCTGATCCCCTAGCTACTACTTTAGCATTAACATAGTCGTTTTCATTGAATTTTTTACCCAATTTTTTCTTTAAGGCTTCATACGTTTCTAGGTCCGGGAAATACTCGAACGCTTTTTCTATTATTTGTAAATTATATTCCCAATTTGTAAATAATTCATCCCAAGTAAAATTTAATCCACTCTCAATGGCTAAGCAAACATTTTTGACTGTATTATTAATAGGGTCATAATAGTAAACCTTATGATTCTGATTTAATCCACTGATTAATTGGTCTTCTATTAGTGGGTATGACCCATTTGAATCGGAAATAAAATACCATGCTTCTTCGAAGTAAGAATGATCCATCAGCTCTAAAACATACGAATCAAGAAAATAAGCATGGTCGAAAAATTCATCAATTGGAGCTGGATCTTTCTCTATAAAATAAGTAAATAAAAGTGGGTCAACTGATAGTATTTGTTTGGCAATAGCCTTAGCTTCCTGTGTTTTCCAATCGAATTCTTCAGCTACAAAATGACAAGCTTCAGGATTACGTTTTAAGGCAATTTCAACAAAAGAATTATCCTTTCTTTGCTCCTGCGTTAGTAACTGAAGAAGATTTCCATTAATTGACAATAATTCTTTTAAGAACTCATTGGATAATGATTCATCTGCTTCAATGTATTTTAAAGCCCAAGTGTGAGTTTTTAACTGTTTTTTAAGCTCTTGCTCACCCAATGCCTTTCTACAAGATTTAAATTTCAATGGATAAGAAGTAATTTCTAAAATCGACCCTAATAAATCTTTGTTATTCACAAAAAACTCTTCGGATAGAAATACAATTTGGGTAGGATCAATTTTAATTACTTCTAAAATTTCATTCTTACTAGGCTTATCTCCTAAGGTCTTGAAAACTGTTAATTCTTCAGGATATGAGCCATCAGCTGAATTTAAAATACAATTAAACTTAATTGGTTTGGAATGAACTGATGTACTAAAATGAGTTAAAATACCCCCATTAATTTTGGAGATATAATCTACAATTGCTTTATCAGTGTATATTTCTGAAGGTAGAATTTTATATGATTCTGGATTTTGACGAAGCGCGGCCCAATAAATTTCTGGATCAATTAATAATTTTTCATCAATATAACGAATAACTAAACCGTTTAAATTGACAGCTTCTTTTACAAAAAGTTTATCAGCTTTTAACTCCGCAGAACAGAACTTAATTAACACAGGCATCTTTGCAACAATTCCCTGCATAAACTCCCGATCTGCTAATATCGATTTATCAGCAAATGCAATCGTAAAAATATTTTCACTAGTTAATTTAGCGATGAACTCTTTATCTGTTCGCAGGAATTCTGGAGCATAGTATAATACATTATTCTTGGAACTGGCAGCTAAAATAAGTGGAGATGCAACTGCGCTATTTAGCATAATTGCATCAGGAACTTTACTGATATTAAAGTGATTAGACTTGACCAGTTTTAAGAGTAAATCTACATCAACATTTCCATCCTCATCATAAAGCAGGTCTTCAGAAATTTGGTTTATCATTAAACTCCCCTTTGAATTTTCAACGGCTAAGTTTAAAATTTCACGGTTGTTACTAAATTCCTCAGAAAGTTCTAAAAAATTAACTCCACTTAATTGAACAGCCAGCCTAGCGAATGCTTCATCATTCTTTAGCGAATCGTTATTTTCAATTAGTCTATCATACCACTCTGGATTTGCTTTTAGATAGTTTAAATTGAATTCCTTATCCTGAATTAACCGTTTGCTCGCATATTCAAATAAGCGATTCTTAATTATAAAATCAGCATCGTCAGTAAAAGATTTCTTAAATCCGTCTAATAAGGTATCACAATAAGAATACCCTGAAATAGGCTCATAGGTTAAGTTTTTGTTTAGGTACGTTAACAGCTCCTTGAAGAAGGTAGAATCAGTTTGTAAATTAGAAGGCAAATGATCAAAACTAATATCAGCTGATTGATTCTTGATTGCAATTTTTGTTAGTTCTCTATCTTTATATTGATCAGGTAAATCTGTGTAATAGTTAGAATTGTTATTGATGATTTTATATAAAATAGTTGTATCATCCAAGTTAATATCTCCCAAAAATTCTGAGTCGTAATATCCATTTTCAACCGCAAAATGTCTGATACTTTTAGAGGCAGTACAACTTTCGGGTAAGAGTGGAAATATGTCTACATTAACTAGAATTAAGGCCTTTAAATTCGATTCTATTTTCAATAATGAGCTATCAGCAAATCGAATTTGGTCTACATCTTCTTTAATGATTTTTTTTAGCTTTTCTAAATCACTGTAATCGCTAACTGGGTATTTGTTGGTAATCGATTCAGCTTCTTCATCCTCATCTTCCGTTTCTTCATCATCTTCATCCTCTGTTACTTCGTCTTCGTAATCGTCATCCTCTGTTACTTCGTCATCATCGTTATCCTCTACTTCATCATCATCAGAGTAATCTTCGCCCAATTCTTCAACTTCTAACTCATAAACCGTACCATTTAATGAAATTTGATAACTATGTATTTTACCTATATTAGAATCTGAAAGCCTTTCTTTTACAGGTAACAGATTATTAGTCAAGGCTATTACATCCAAATTTCCATCCTCATCTTGTAAATCTTCCGGGATATCTGTTAATTCGTCCGGCACAGTATCTAGTTGATAATCTAATCCATTTTCTAACTTCCCGGCCCCACTAAATTCATAATCAACTATATCTGGATGGAAATAGCTCTCAATTAATTCAGCCGAATCTTCTGTTTTCAAAAAGTTTTTTAAGCCTTCTATTAACTCTTTTCTTTCGATTTTTCCTGACCAATAAGAATCATTAAACCAATTAACACGAGATACTTCGATATCGATTTTTTGCACCTTGAAGCTCAGCATATACGTCAAATCAGAATATTCTTTCGTGTAATAACTGATATCGATTTGGGTTATTTTTTTATCCGACTTTATTTCTTCTATAATCTGCGGAATCATTAATTTATTTAGTGCAACCGTCTCATTCTCTTCATCATCTCCATATCCAAGTTCACGTAAGATATCATCTAAATCATCTTCAGCAGCGTCTTCGGTCTCATCTTCTTCTTTTGGATTAGAAAATGAATAAACATATTTGCCATCACAATACAAGAGCACGATGCCTTCTGGATCCTCATCTTCGAATTCATTATTTACCCAGTCTGACTCTTCTTTCCCAATTAGTTTTGACAACTGCTGCCATGAATTTATGCCCACAATTCCAATCAATGTAAATAAATCACCTGATAACAGGTCATGATTGTTTGTTGATTTAATCAAGTCTTCTTCTTCTATTTGAAGTACTACTATCTTCCCTTTCTCACTAAAATCATCTAGATATGAGGAAATAGATTCGGCAAGCTCATCTTCATCCAAATAACTATCACGAAATTTTGTTGCAACATCTTCAATTGATTCTATCTCACTAGATTTTTTATCTTCAATAACTGTGCTGACTAGACTATCACTAGTCATATTGGATAAAAAATCAAAAGCTGCACTTAATGCATCTTTTAAATCATCAAATTTAGGATTACCGGTAATTCTTAAGCCATTACTAGCCCCCTCTATAGATTTTGAAGCATTAGAAACAACCTTATTGATGAAACTTTCATCTCTAGTATAATAACCGATTTTTATCGCTCCTTTAACGGTATTAAAAAATAGATGAGTTCCTCTGCCAGGACTAATGGAAGGGATATAAATATCTAGGAAATTATCTTTATTGATTTTTTTCGCTTCTGCATCAGGGTATTTGTTCTGGATAGCAGTAAATAGTTGCTCCTGTAAACTTAATTCTGAACTGTTAGGTGATTCTGTTGCCATATTTAGATATGTTTGATGAAGATCAATTTTAATACTACACTTATATGTTATCGAGATATGAATTCAAAGACTCCCTGTCTAGCGCTTTTTCGAATTCCACTTTGTCTTGCCTTTCTGCCTCAGATAATTTATCCTTATTGAGTAAAAGATATTTATTCATTGTTTCCAAAGCCTGGCGTTCTACCTCCTCATCCGACCAATCTTTATGAAGTTTTTTGTAATGCTTTTTGATTAGTTCCAGGTCAGGTGTGCTCATGGCCAGTTTAGATTAAACATACTTAATGTAGTGTAGATAATCAAATATATAAATCTTCAACTAAATATAAATACCGGTTGTTCAATTATAACTGACTAGCTTTATTTTACTGATTAAGGCGGTATTTTATTGAAAGTAGTCGAAAAACTCATTATGCTTCTTAAGTAGCGCCATTACGCTAACCCTATAGACAGATGATTCATATTTTTATTGTATACACAATAGGATTACAAATTTTCCCTCTAGTTGTTGTTAATCACCAACCACTTATTCACCATCTTATCCAATCAATATCACCGTCATTTCGAACACGCAAAAAATAATTTTAGGTTAAGCATAGTTTAAGCGTGGAGAAATCTATTCAGTTTAATGCTGATTTTAATTTAAAAAAAGCTTTCTTACTGATCAGATTTCTCCACCTTTCAATAGTCCATTTCAATTGAAAAATAAATAGGTGTTCCAAATGACGCTTATTTTGTGGGGGATATCAGTAGTATCAAAATTACTTTTCTGTAATCAATACCCGTTTGAATAGTCTTGTAACTTACAGACAATATTGTTACTCTTCCTGACGTATTTCACGGACACAATGTTGCCTATGGCAGAACATGAGCAATAAGTTGATTAATTTGTTCTTCTATTTTTTCGGCTCTTGAATGGTTTTTTCTGTTCTTGTAAAAATTGGTTTAAAACAAGATTCAAATCAGTAAATTAAATGAAGAAGCTTATTTCTTATTGACTATTAACTCTAATGAGAGTAATCTTGCTTCTAATGATTTTAATAAAACTTTTAAAGCCGCAATCTCCGAATCTTTTTGAGCCATTTGAGTATCCTTTTGAGCACTCTCCTCTTGAATAGCTTTTACAATTACAGGCAATAAATTGCTATAGCGCGCTTCCAATTTATCTGGATTTTCTTGGCTCACTAAATCTAAATTAGCAGCAATAGCAGATTTTTGTTGTAAAGCCAAGAGGTCTTGTGCAATAAAACCCGCAG
>CAIJME010000041.1 GCA_903821625.1 uncultured Sphingobacteriales bacterium
CCAGCGAGATTTGAAAGTCGATTTCGTCAGTCGCTTGCTAAACAAATTTTTCTGAAAGCTATGTTTTTGAAAAAGCACACGCGACACGCGTGCGCTAAAAAATTCAATTCCAATCTACCTCCAATATGTCATCCCGAACCCTGCCCTTCAGCAGGTGAGGGACCTTTGTGAAAATAAGTCGATACCTAATCATTGAAAAAACAATTCAGAGGAAAATAATTTAGTTTAAGAAAAAGCACACGCGACACGCGTGCGCTAGCGATAATAAAAAAACATCAAAAGTATTGAATCCCTCAACTCAAAAATCTCCACCATTATTTATCAATTCTTAAACTAATATTACCTTAAATTTGCATTAACTATTCCTTAGCCTTTATTTAATGCTTTATAACCACCTGTTTTTTGACCTCGATCACACTATTTGGGATTTCGATAAAAATGCGGAAGAAACGCTGCAAGAACTTTACCATACCTATAAACTGAAAGATTTAGGATTGCACTCAGCAGATAGATTTATTGAAAGGTATACCTTGAATAATCACCAGCTATGGGCAGATTATCATCTAGGTAAAATAAGTAAGCAAGTGTTGAGGGAAACCAGGTTTGCTAAAACATTTACCGATCTGGGTGTTTCTGCAGAGCATATTCCACATCAGTTTGAAGACGATTACGTAGCTATTTGCCCAACAAAAACCAATTTATTTCCTCATACACACCAAACATTGAGCTATCTGAAAGATAAATATACCCTGCATGTGATATCCAATGGTTTTAAGGAATCAACAGAAATGAAGATCAGTAATAACGGGCTCGATGTATATTTTGAACAGGTAATTATTTCGGAGGTTGTGGGTGTCAATAAGCCAGACCGGGCTATTTTCGAGCATGCATTAAACCTGGCTAAAGCTGATGTTTCTGCAAGTATCATGATTGGGGATAGCATAGAGGCTGATATCAGGGGCGCACAGGATTACGGTATGAAAGCAATCTATTTTAATCCCGAAGGCAAAGAAAAACCCGCTGATGTTGAACTTCAAATCAATTGCCTAAGCGAACTAACCAGTATTTTATGAGAACTGAACAAATATCGCATTCACTGCTTAACACTATTGACGTTTATGAAGCAATTCTAGCAAGAATTTCAGAAGAGTCATTCATGCAATCTCCATCAAACGGAAGCTGGTCTTATTCTGAAACCTATTCACATATATTTCAGTCTGGCCTACTCTCCTTCATTGCCATAGAAAACTGTATCCAACAAAATGCAGTACTCAGCAGAAAGTCTATCCACTGGATTCCCTTGCTCATTCTGTATTTTGGGCAATTTCCCCCTGGCAAAATTAAAGCACCCAAACGGATTGCTTCGATGGTGAAGAAAATCAACAAGGAAGAGGCCCAAGCATTGATCCTCAAATTTAAATTGCGTTTACAGGAGATTAGCCCGCTGGTGAATGCTGCAGACCCTCATCAAAAAATTAAACATCCCCGGCTAGGGCTGCTGAACGCAAAACAATGGCTCAGGTTTATTGAGATACATACCATTCATCATGTTAAGCAGCTCAAACGAATTGAAAAACAGCTTGACAACATGTAATATATTTTTTGCTCATGGTATTGATTCATCCCATCAAAATATATTGGCTCTGAATTTCAGCTATATGTATTAACTTTGAAATAGCGAATCTAGGCGTATCAAATCAAGCGCACAAGCCAACAATAAATGATCCAGCAATTCAGAAGTATCAATCCATTAAATATCATTCTTCTAATTGGGATTGCTATTGCTCTGAGAATAGGTATTTTCATGAATCTGCCTCAACAAATCAGCTTTGAATTCATGGAGCCGTTTGCCAGGTTATTAATAGATATTCCCTTGCAGAGTGCCTTTAGCCCCTTTGGGAATGTCATTGTTGCCTTAGTAATTTTAATCACTCAGGCATTGATATTTAACAAAATCATCAATTCTTATGGCCTTTTGGGCAAACCGACTTTTCTGCCTGCACTACTTTACGTAACCACCGGAAGTTTGCTTACTCCCTTCCTACTATTGAGCCCAACTTTAATCTGCAATTTTTTGATTCTCTGGATGATTGAAAAGTTTTTAAGTGTTTACAAAAGGGCCGAAGTAAGCTCAGTAATGTTTGACCTGGGTATGCTGGTAGCTTTAGGCACGTTAATTTATTTCCCTTTTATTTCGATGCTGCCGCTCATGTGGATTAGTCTGATCATTTTCAGACCGTTTAACTGGAGAGAATGGATTGGGGCAATAATTGGCTTTATCACCATCTTTTTCTTTTTGGCAGTATATTATTATTGGAACGATTCTTTGGGTAAATTTAATGAGATATGGTTGCCATTAGCAACCAGATTTCCAGCAAATCTTCGAATAAATAGGTTTGATTATTTAGTCCTTATTCCTGTAGCAATCATATTGGTACTTGGTTTTTTTCAATTGCAGAAGAATTTCTTCAGGAGCGTAGTTCAACTACGGAAATCATTTCAGCTACTTTTCTTCATGTTCATCATTGGACTTGCCTCTTATTACTTAAAACAGAATCTAGTTTTATATCATTTTTTAATATGTGCCCCACCTGCAGCTGCACTGATGGCATACTATTTTCTCTATTCAAATACACGCTGGCTTTATGAGAGTTTATATTTCATACTTGTTGGTTCAATAATTTATTTCCAGATATTCTGATAAAAATCAGGCTTTAACCTTTTTTAACACAATTCAAGGCTGCCAATCTTAAAAATTGAATAGATTTGTACTATGAAAATTGATGCCTTTATCTTAACTGGAACTAGCGGTATTGAAGTACTAATTTATGCTTGTAGGAAGGCAATGGGATATGAGATAGCTAGACTTTTAAATAAAAATCATGACCTGACTACTTTAGATTTTACCATTAATTTTTCAAATAATAATGGCACATCTGGTTATTGATATTGGTAATTCACGCAGCAAAATTGCCGTTTTTGAAGGGGATAAACTAATTAGTTCTGAAAAAGTGCACGTTTTGGACCCCACTATTTTGGGCGAATACCTCAAAAATTCAGAAATAACGCATAGCATAATTTCATCGGTAAATGATGGAATTATCGCTTTAGAAGATTTTCTAAAAGAGCGAACAGCGTATATCCGGTTTTCTGCTCTTTTGCAAACAGGGATAGAAAACAAATATAAAAGCCCTGCCACGCTGGGATTGGA
>CAIJME010000042.1 GCA_903821625.1 uncultured Sphingobacteriales bacterium
ATATCATGAAATTCAAATAATGTTAAAAAAAATAATGGAATATAGAGGTAGAATAAATTAATTATTAAAAAATATTACTTACCTTTTAATAGTAAATCACACACTCTATTGCAATTCTAACCCAACAGCTCTATTCACACTTCTTGTAATCACTATCATTCCTTATAATCATATTTAATCATTGAGATAGGCTTTACCCTTTTTCTAAATCAACACGTATGAAATATATATTACCGTTTATTCTATTTGTTTGTTCTTCAAACATTATTAAAGCACAAGATACTTTATCAATGAGGTCTGGTGAGAATATATTAGTTAAAGTAATTGAAGTAGGCGCCACAGAAGTGAAGTATAAAAAACAAGATAATTTGAATGGGCCATTATTTTCAATACTGAAATCAGATTTGTTAATGATTAAATACGAAAATGGAACAAGCGAGAAGTTTAGCAAAGAAGAAAAGACAATAATAAAAGTAAAGAGCACCCATAACAGGCTTATTTGGGGAATTGTAGGGGTTGGTCTTTTGATTGGTTTGGGATCACTATTTAAAGGTGGAGGATTGTTCCCTACAGGTGGCCACTAGCGAGACCGGGATTTATTTGAAAAAATGGAATTTACCCTTTAAAAAAGATACCCAACAAAATACACGAAAAATATATAACATGAAAAAATTGCTTTTGATTGCATCATTATTTATCTACACTACTAGTTTTTGTCAAAGTGAAAGACAAATTTTTGAATACCCAAATTTAAAGAGTTTAATATCTACCGCTAAAAAAGTTGCTATTTTACCATTTAATGTTTCAATATCTTATGAAAAAATGCCAAAGGGGATGTCTTTAGACCAAATAAAAGATAATGAAAAAGCAGAAAGTATTCAAATGCAACAAGCGATGTATACATATTTAGTATTAAAATCCGATAGCTATTCCGTTTCTTTTCAGGAAGTTGATAGAACAAACTATTTATTAAAAAAAAGTGGCGTGTTTGAAAATATCGATGATGTTTTATCAGATTCATTATGTAGAATATTAGGGGTTGATGCAATAATAAAACCTAGCTGGGCTTATGCAAATACTGGGAGTGAAGCGGGTACCATTGCAAGTATGGTTTTGATAGGATTTCCTACAAAGGTTAGAGGTAGTGGTCGATTTGTGATGCAAATTAATAGTGCAAAAGATGGTGAACCGGTTTGGAGAATGTCTAAAGAAATGAGAGAGTATGGTTTTTCAAGCGCCAATGCACTTATGGAAAGAATGATGCGAAACGTTGGAAGAGTTTTCCCATTTCAAAAATGATGAAATAATAATTATTTTTAAGTTTGAAAAAATACGATTGAGACCTCTAGCAATAGGGGTTTCTTTTTTTAAATAAACCTCACGCAAAACCTCACGCAAACCTCACGCAGAAACAACAAAGGACCCACGATTTAACGTAAGTCCTTGATTTTCTTGTAGCCACCATTGAACTACATTCTGACCAAATCTGGAGAGATTTAGGGGCATTTTATAGTTTAGTAGCAGTCTTAGAGAAATTCCTCAAAATCAAAAAGGCAGGCTATTAGCACCTACTTTTAAAAGCTTACTTGTGTTCATAAGAAGTGTATTCTAAAAAAAGTAATCATTGTGTAGGTGGCATTATTGGAAAAAACCCGCATATTTTCCGCCCTATAGCGCAACGAGAGGTTAATTTAAGCGTTTTTTCCATAATACAACAGAAATTGAAAATACAAAAACAGTTTATTGTTTTTTGTATTTGAAAACTTTGAAATAAATAATTACTTAACTGGCAGGAAAGTAAACATCCATTTAACTGGCGTTTGCCAATCATGTGATTTGAACGAACCGACAGGCGATTTGATCAGCACCTTATTCCAACCTTTATTTAGTTTAATCATGGTCGGTGGTCTATAACTATACCCTTCATCAATCAATGGCACTTCTGGATCTCCCTTTGCTCCAGGCCTGTTCCATTTAGGCGTAGGTACTATTACGCCATTTACCCATACTACACTGCCATTTACGTCCCATTTGCCTGATGGCGCTGTGTTAGTGGCGGGTGATCTCGACAAATCATAAAACCCAATCCAATAAGGAAATTCTCCTGCTTCATCACTCCAGATTTTTGTAGATGCATACCAGGTAGTATTTTCTTTTGCTTCGTCAACTGCACCTTTGATCAATGGATCCCAAAAATGGCGCATTACAATTGTACCACCCACCACTTGCTTTGATGGCTTGGGAAAACTATAACCATTCTTCCATTTTTCTATATCAAATACACGATCAACGTTTCCTTCATTGGAAAAAGGTCCATACAAATCCCATTGAATATTGGCTTGACGCTGATAAGGAAATTCCTTACCCGTAAAATACAACTGCTTGTGGTCCATCATCCTATTTTCAAATGCTGCAAAAGCAACAGCATCTCCATCTGAAACATTGGCAATCCATTTTGCTTGTCCGCCTCCTCTCCAAATTCGTTCTGCAAAAGCAAGCATTCCAGGATATACTGGATTCATTTTTAATACATCATCTTCTCTACCCACATTGCGATCATGCCACAAACACAAAATTGCGCCCAAAGCAAATTGATCTCCTTGTTGACGGTTAGCAATTTTTCTATTAAAAATAGTAACGATGGATTCTTCGGGATCATGATGATTCAAATACAAATGTCGTGAATCAATATACGGAACGCCTTCAACGATAAATGAACGATTGGCATCTTCTCTCCACAACTGTCTAATGGTAGTTGAACTAAAATTGCCGCCAGGCTGCCATCCCATCACTTTTTTGCCACGGGCTTCAAGCAAACGAGTCATCTCTGGAACAAAACTAGTGTCTTTGATTCGTACTTCATCCGAACCAATATGCACATAAGAAACATCATAGGTATCACAGATCTCTGAAAGTATTTGCTTGACCACAATTTTTCCGCTATCACTTTGCATATCAAAACCCATTGCCCTTTTGAACGCTGCACTATGTCCGGGCATATCAATCTCCGGAATCAAAGTAATGTAACGCTCTTTACAATAAGCAATCAAGTCTTTAATTTCTTCAACTGTATAATATTTACCTTTATTACGCAACATGTGTTTGGCATCAGTTAGTTGTGGAAACGATTTCACTTCAAATCGCCAGGCGATATCTTCAGTTGGATGAAAATGAAAAACATTCATTTTACTCGTAGCCATCACATCAATTTGCTCTTTCAAGTAAGGAATCGATAAATAATTTCTACCTACATCAATCATGTAACCTCTCATCGCAAATGCAGGCCAGTCAGTTATTTCACAACCATCCACCATTACCCCATCACGCATCAACTGCTTCAAGGTTTGTACACCATTAAAAACACCGTGTGGTGCTGGAGCAGTAATAGTGATGTTGTTTGCAGTCACGGTTAAGGTATATCCCTCTTCTTTATTTAATATAGTTGGATGATCCGCCAATACTAAATGAATCGATGCTTGCCCGCTAGAAGCTTTCCCTACAATACGCAAAGGCAAGCCCTTTGTTTGAAGATATGTTTGCAAGACTATTGCTTCTTTTTGCAAACGACAATCACTCACCACAATATCTTTTGTACGATATAAAGGAAAACAATTGTTCGTCCATTTTACTTGTTGAGGTAATGGAATCAATGCTGGTTTTTCATCCAAGTCGTATACATATGAAAATACAAGGTGCTTCCACAACATGTATCCTTCTCCGACCAAGTGTAATCCATCATTGGTATAACGTTCATTCATTTTACCATCAGCATTGATGAAAGCGGAGTGTAAGTCTATATAAGTATATTGATGAGCTGTTGCAGCTGATTTTAGTTTATTATTGGTTTCCAGAATTTGGGCGACCTTACTCGTATGACCAGTAAATTTTTGGTAGAAATCGGTGACAGGTAAAATACTTTGAATATAGAGTTGTGTAGAGGAACTCTCCTGCTTGAGGTAATCAGCAGCCAGTAAAATATTTTTAACAACACTATCAGCACTTGCACCCCGTGCAAGATCATTGGTACCTATCATTAAAAAAACCTTCTTCGGCTTAGCCGCTACAATTTGTTGCCAGCGATGCAAGATGCCGGAACTAATATCCCCACTAATGCCTCTATTTTTAATGTGCAAATCATTAAACAACTCACTCCACTCCACACCATCAGTAATACTGTTGCCAATAAATACCACATCCCCTTTTTGAACAGGCATCATATCAAACAAGCTTAAGCGTTGCAGATAGTAGGTACTATACATAGAGTCATAATAGACCGGAAGCTTTATCTGCGCAAATGTCATCTGCAGCGATAAATAACAAATCACTAAACTGAAGAATAGTTTTTTCATATACAGTTATTTTAGACTAATCAATGTTTAGGTAAAAAGTCGATGCCGGCAATCCTGCCTTATTCACGAGGTTGCCATCACTAAATGGCTTCCATCCATACCATATGCCTTTAGGTTTATAATCGACAGCAATAATAACTTTATTTTTTTTGATAATGGCTGTCGTAGTAAGCACACCATCAATAGAAAATTCACGCAAGGTATTACCATCACTTGTTTTTAGTTCATCTGCATACTTGAAATGTATAAATACTTTGTTGCGTTTGTAGGTTGCAGCAAGAGGCAAGGGACCAGCAGCAATTATTTTTTGTTCATAGACATCACGTAAAGCCAACAAGGCTAGTCGCTCACCTACGATTTTTTTATTTGGAGGATGCACATCGTTACGCAGACCATAATCAGTGGTAACAGCCATACCACTATTCGGAATTAACTCCAGCAATTTTCTTTGTTCATCCCTAAATGCGGGCCAATGCGGCCTTTCAATAGAAGAAAGTTGCACCCAGTAAAAAGGCAGGTTGGGCAGGGACCAATTATGTCTATATTGATTGACAAGCAGCCTGAACAATTTTCCATATTCATCCACACGTTCTTTTTCCTCTGCATTGCTCTCTCCTTGATAAACCAATACACCACTGATGGGAAAATTTGTCAAGGGCAATATGCCACTCTTGTAAGCAAAGCCAGGCTTGAAAGCATGATTGGGGCCATATTCATCTCCATACATAAATGGAACACTATCTAAATTCTGTAAACCTCTTTGCCTTATCCAAACAGGCAATGCATCATTGAACAACCAATTGCCGTTTACTTTTTGCTTGAACTGCTCATCCGCCAACAATGCTTCAGTCCCGATGAAACTTTCCAACGGAGCTCCACCAATAGATAAATTGATTAAACCAACCGGGATAGCCACATCCTGTTGAATACGTTTGGCAAAGTAATAAGCGACTGAACTCATACTGGAGATAGTCGATGATGAACTTGTTTCCCATCCATTCCACTGATAAAATTTTTCTTCATTCAATCTATGCAATAAGGAATCCTTGAACTTCACATTATACACATACCTTCCAACAGGAGGTGGGTTGATAAAACGAATCAAGGGTTGATCAGCTTGTTGCTGTTCAGTTTTCCAATGCAGTTCTCTGCTCATGGGCCATTCCATATTCGACTGACCAATGCACAACCACACATCGCCAATTAAAATATTTTTGATTTGAATTTTTTCTTGCCCCATCGCAAGCATCAGCTGTATGGGCGATGCAGTAGCGGGCTGCGGAGGAAAATTGATTTGCCAGCTGCTGTTTTGTTGTACGATGGCAGATGCAGTAAGTGAACCTAATTGTGCATCAATTTTTTCATCTGGTTTTCCCTTGCCCCAAAGCATGATGGGTTGATTGCGCTGCAGAACCATGTTGTCTGAAAACTGTACAGCAATTTGAAGTTGTGCCTGAGAAAAAAAGGGACAACCCAACAAGATAAAAAAGACATAAGTAATCAGATATTTCATGGATGGAAAGATTTCAGAAGTTGCCAGCAATACCATTCTTGTCGAGGTACATGAAACGCTCCTTTAAATAAATTCCCTTTTGCAGACTGCGCTAATCGCCCATCTCTATGCAAATAACCAAACCATTCTCCACCTTTTGGATCATGGAAATTTTTATAACTGTACGCATGCACTTGTTTGTGCATGGTCGCGTACTTCTCCTTACCTGTCAATAAATAAGCCATTAAGGTAGCAATGATGG
>CAIJME010000043.1 GCA_903821625.1 uncultured Sphingobacteriales bacterium
AACTACCTCCAATATCCAGTCGATCCATAATCAACATAGCAAGGCAGGTTTTGAGATCTGATTCGCCACACATCGGAAATCCCGAACCTGTTAATAGGGAATTTCCTACAGTCAGATTAGACATCACTAATCGCGTGGTACTATTATCCTCAGCTTCATAATAATACGCCAAACCATCCAATTGCTTTTCATCTACAAATTTTTCAAGGGCTACAGTAACTTTAGCGGCAGTGATTAAATCATCTTCTTTCAGCTTTTCAGATATTGGATCTGAGACGGGATCAGGTGTATCGAAAAAATCAAGGATTCGTTCTTTTGCGGCAATGAGTTCGCTATTGCTAACTTTATCATATTGCGCAACTATTTCATGTGCCTCACATTGAATTACATGTGCCCCAAAATGAGCGGTTATCATGGTAGCATCTGTATGCATATCAAGCATGGCTTCAATTGGATGTCCAATATGCCCTATTCTTACTGTTTTAACGTCATGTAAAACTTTGGCAATCCGACAGTATTCTTCTATTTCCAAATCCGATTGTGGATCATCATGCAAGGTTCCAATAATCATTTCAGGAACCTTTTTACCCATCCTGACTGCTACACCTGCAAACTCCGGCAAAGAGCAAATATCATCGTTATACAATTGCATGTGAGTACTGGCTTTAGCATAGTCCATTGCTTTATCCGGCTGCAAAGCCACCATCACAATTGGGACATCAATACTTCTGATAATCGTTCCAAAAGTACTGGAAGTAGCATAGGTAAGCATATCACAAAAGATCAGATCTAGGTTCGCTGCCTTTAATACCGGCACCAGATCATAGGCACTTTTAACATTATCCACGATCCCGAAATCTATCACCTCCACCTCATGCTTTTCCAATTTTTTGAGGAATACATCTTGCTTGGCTTTCAAGGCATCTAATAGACCTTCGAACTGGCTCCAGTACTTATAATAACCTACCCCAAAAACACCAATTTTTGCAACTGTCTGATTTCTCCGCACAATACGAGTTTTGGAGCTTATTTGCGACTCATTTTTTAAATTCTTATCCATTTTATTAATGATGATCTATTATATTTTGACTAATTATTATCTGTTTTGACTCAATTTAAAGGGCTCAATCTTCCGGATAAAAACAATAAGAAGAATAAAAGCCAATGGGTATACTACACCGGATGCAATCCAAATTGGGGTATATGAATAATTTTGTACAATCAGTCCAATTAATGGGTTAATAATTAAGCCTGAAATTGCACCGGCCGTACCTGAGAGCCCAACTACGGTTGATGTACCATTTTTACCAAAAATATCTGAAATGGCTGTGATGTAATTCGTGATCCAAAAACCAT
Source organism: uncultured Sphingobacteriales bacterium (assembly GCA_903821625.1). GTDB lineage: Bacteria > Bacteroidota > Bacteroidia > Sphingobacteriales > Sphingobacteriaceae > Daejeonella. The sequence continues at coordinate 1,357 of CAIJME010000043.1, forward strand.
GAGCAAACATAATTACAGCCATTAAGCCAACAGCCATTTCTACTGATGAAACCGTGGCGATAAAGGGAGCAACTACAGTAAGTAACGCTGCAATACCCATGACTGTTTTCCGGGCACGATTTATTGAAAAATTATTTTTAACAAGTCTATCCGAAAACCATCCCCCAATAATATTGGAGATTCCTAAAGCAAGGAAAGGAATCCAGAAGAGGT
>CAIJME010000044.1 GCA_903821625.1 uncultured Sphingobacteriales bacterium
ATGAATGCTCCAGCCGGTGTTCAGTTCGTTTCTGTCCAAAATAGGTTCACCCAGTTTTACTTCATGCTGATGCGCTACGAAGATCGGGTATTCTGAAATTCCCTCCACCATAATCTCAATAGCAACCTCTTTGATAGATTCGTTGTAGAATTTTAAATCGAGCTCAAGGCTTTTCAGCGGACTTTCTTTTTCCTTTTTATTCCCTTCCGAATTTTCATCGGGGTTTAGTAGATCTTTTATCTCCATGGCAATGGTTTGAAAATGCCTTTTAATTAATTAAACGGCTGTTTCTGTTGTTTTTGCCTGATTTAGATTCAGGGTTAATAATACCACATTCTCAACATGCTGGGTATGTGGGAACATATCAACGGGACGAATCCTGCTGACTTCATATTTATCCTTCATTAATGCAATATCACGAGCTTGTGTTGCTGCATTGCAGCTTACGTATACAATCTTTTCAGCTTCCATTTCAAGAAGTCGTTTTACTACATCGGCATGCATTCCTGCGCGCGGCGGATCGGTGATCACTACATCCGGCTTTCCATGGGTTTGAATAAACTCGGCATTTAATATATCCTTCATATCACCAGCAAAGAAGCTAGTATTTTTAATAGCATTGATTTCAGAATTGATCTTTGCATCTTCAATGGCCGTAGGAACATATTCAATTCCAACTACAGATTTGACAGATCCTGCAATAAAGTTGGCAATGGTGCCAGCACCGGTATACAGATCATAAACCAATTCATCACCCTTAAAGCCAGCAAAATCTTTGGTAATCTTGTATAATTCAAATGCTTGATCTGAATTGGTTTGATAAAATGATTTCGGACCGATCTTAAATTTGAGTCCGTTCATATTCTCAAATATATGATCAGCACCTTCAAAAACATGAATATCTTGATCAAAAATGGTGTCGTTCTTCTTCTGATTAATGATATAAAGTAGCGATTTAAGGTTTTTAAACTCATTGGAAATGAATTCCATCATTCCTTTAATTTGTTCTTCCTCAACATAGGCAAATACTACGATCACCATTAATTCGCCCGTGCTCGAAGTGCGGATGATCAGATTTCTCAACGAGCCTTCATGATTTTTTAGGTTATAAAAGGAGATTTTGTTTGCTAAGGCATATTCTCTGACTTTATTTCTGATAGTATTTGAAGGATCGGCCTGTAGATAACAATGTTCAATGTCAAGGATTTTATCAAATCGTCCTGGAATATGATATCCAAGGGCGTTCATTTCCATCTCTTGATCACTGCGCATATCGCCATCAGTTAACCAGCGCTTATCAGAGAAGGTATATTCCAGCTTATTTCTATAATAACTAGTTTCTTTAGATCCCAGGATAGGTTCAATACCGGAGGTGTTCACTTTGGCCAATCTTTGCAAGGCATCAACAACACTTTTTTGCTTGAACAGAAGTTGTGCATCGTACTTAAGATGCTGCCATTTACAGCCGCCACAAACACCAAAATGTTCGCAAAATGGTTCAGTCCTATGGTCAGATGGCTTAACTATGTTCTGAATTCTGCCTTCGTAGAATTTTTTCTTTCTTCGTAAGAGTTCAACATCTACAACATCACCGGGAACGGCTTTATCGATAAAGATTACCAGATCATCTGATTTACCTACGCCCTTACCTTCTTCGGCAATATCAATTACCTGTATGTTATTTAAAAATTTTTTGTCGGCCGGTATTTTTTTCATGAGCGCCAAAATTAAAGATTTTTATGTTAGAAAAAGGGGAAAGGATCAGATATTGAGGCAGAACTATGCATTATCCTAAAATTGAGTAGGATATTGATGAAGTTTGGGCTAAATAAAATTGAAATACTGCAAATTGTTAAAATTCAAACAGCGCATCAATTAAATTGGATAATTCAGAAATTTCGCGACTCATGATATTTTACGTATCTAGATCTACAAAATACAACAATATATACCAAAAACCAAATTCGTATAATAGTTTAACAATTAATTAACAATGAATTATTTTACGGCAGCTTTTACCAGGTAGGGTAGAATTTCTTTTTGGAAGGAGATGAAATTTTTACGAACATCCGAATCGCTTACTGATGTAAATGCGAATGAGAATACGATGCTTTTACTTGCTTTGATCAAAAATCGCAGTCGCGCAATGTAATCAACTGCTTTAAAAAGTGGGGTTTTATTGAACGATTCTATTAAAAGATTTTCAAGATCGTCTGAAAGCGTTTTTAGAAATTCCTGTGAGTTGGCTGATTCACGGATAAATTCCCAGCCAATAAATTCATTGCAAACCGTGTAAGAAAGTCGACTAGTTTTAAGGATGATCATACTCAGGTAGGCTTCCTCATCCAAATCATCGGTAGGATTATGAATGATTTCATGTACGCTATGTTGTATATATTCCATCAGTATGGCCTGCAAGAGGAGCTCCTTGCTCTCAAAGTACTTATAAATGGTAGCCTTGGCTATTTTAGCACGTTTGGCTATTTCATTAACACTGGTTTTATGATAGCCATATTTACGAAATAGGTCTTGCGCAGCTTTTTTAATACTTTCCTTGATCTTGTCTACTTCCATCTCAATTAACTACCGTCAGTTCAAAATTAGTAATAATTACTTTATATTCCTTGAGTCCTCTCTGTGCAGGTGCCTTGGCTGGCGATCCATCAAACAAGGAGAATTTTGCACCACTGCATGGATCTGTTGCAGTGAGGTTCGGATTGTCGGGTACTATGGCACATCTTTTCTGCGGATCTACAGAACTACAACGATCATACGCTACGTAAGCGCCATCGGCTCTACGATAAATAATTAGGCCTGCAACTCCTGCATTTGCTTGATTATTAACTAGCAACAGACCATTTTGACTTCGGATGTTAAACTCCTGAAGGGTAATTTTATAGCTTACATATACATCAGGAATCCTATCCAGATTATCTTTGCTACAGGATATCAAAGTACTGAGAATGAATATACAGACCAGTTTAATTTTCATCAGATCATTTCTGATTGGAATTGTTTTAGAAAGCGAATATCATTTTCGGAAAATAGCCTCAAGTCTTTGATCTGGTATTTCAGATTCGTGATCCGTTCTATTCCCATTCCGAACGCATAGCCAGTGTATTTCTTACTGTCGATATTTGTATTCTCCAGAACATTCGGATCAACCATTCCGCATCCCAATATTTCTACCCATCCGCTGTGTTTACAAAATTGGCATCCATCACCTTTACAGATAGAACAGGAAATGTCCATCTCGGCCGAAGGTTCAGTAAATGGAAAGTAACTTGGCCTGAATCGCACTTTTGTTCCCTCTCCAAATAACTCCTGAACAAAATAGAAAAGTGTTTGCTTCAGATCGGCAAATGATACATTTTCATCAATATACAATCCTTCAACTTGATGGAAAAAGCAATGCGCTCGTGCAGAAATAGCTTCATTCCGGTACACTCTTCCGGGCATAATGGCTCTGAAAGGAGGTTTTCCTGCTTCCATCATACGTACCTGAACAGAGGAGGTATGAGTTCTAAGGGCTATATCGCCTTTTTCTCCACCTTTTTTGATAAAGAAGGTGTCTTGCATATCTCTTGCAGGATGCTCTTCCGGGAAGTTTAAGGCCGAGAAATTATGCCAATCGTCTTCAACTTCAGGCCCTTCAGCAACATTAAAACCGAGTTTCTTGAAAATCTCAATGATCTCTTTTCTAACCAGAGATAAAGGATGACGTGCACCCAATTCAAAACCTTGGCCCGGTAAAGTAAGGTCTTGTTCTGATTTTGAACTGTTGTCTTCGGTTTCAGAACCTTCTTTAAGTGTTTGGTATTTTGCTTCTGCCAATTGCTTAAATTCATTCAAAACCTTTCCAAACACTCTTTTGTCTTCAGATGATACCGTTTTGAATTCTTCGAACAGATCTTTAATAATTCCTTTGGTTCCTAAAAAACGAATTCTGAATGATTCCAATTCCTCTGCATTCTTTGGCTGAAAGGAGTTGATTTCTGCGGTATACTGATTTATCTTTTCCTGCATGATACGTTATATATTAGGGCTGAAAACTCCCTTTTCTAATCTCTTATTTATTTTATTACACCACGTTTAACCCCAACTTTGGTAAATGCGGAGATCGCCTTGTCTAAATGTTCTCTGCTATGTGATGCAGATAATTGCACCCTGATCCTTGCTTTTCCTTTAGGCACTACGGGGAAATAAAATCCAATTACGTAAATTCCTTCTTCTAGGAGGTCAGCGGCAAAATCTTGGGCCAGTTTTGCATCATAAAGCATGATGGGAACAATTGGATGTGTTCCCGGCTTAATGTCAAATCCCGCGGCAGTCATTTTTTCACGGAAATATAGGGTATTTTCTTCTAGCTTATCCCTAAACTCTGTACTTTCGCTAAGCATATCTAAAACTTCAATAGAGGCACCTACTATAGATGGAGCCAGAGTATTAGAGAATAGGTATGGTCTTGAACGCTGACGAAGAATATTAATTACTTCTTTTGGTCCTGATGTAAAACCTCCGGATGCGCCGCCTAATGCCTTGCCTAATGTTCCTGTAATAATATCAACTCTACCCATCACGTGATGGTGCTCATGAGTTCCTCGTCCGGTTTTTCCTAAAAATCCGGAAGAATGACATTCATCAATCATTACTAATGCCTGATATTTATCTGCTAGGTCGCAAATTTTATCAAGCTGGGCAATGGTTCCATCCATTGAGAATGATCCATCTGTAACTATGATACGATGACGTAAATTTTGTGTTTCCTTTAATTTTTCTTCTAGATCTGCCATATCATCATGAAGGTATCTAAAGCGCTGAGCCTTACAAAGTCGTACCCCATCAATGATGGAAGCATGGTTCAATGAATCAGAAATTATTGCATCCTGTTCATCAAATAAAGGCTCAAATACCCCGCCATTAGCATCAAATGCGGCTGCATACAGAATCGTATCTTCAGTACCCAGGAATTTGGAGATTTTTTCTTCAAGTTGTTTATGAATATCCTGTGTTCCGCAAATGAACCTAACAGAGGCCATGCCGAATCCATGAGAATCCATGGTCTTTTTGGCGGCCTCGATCACTCTTGGGTGTGATGCCAAACCCAAGTAATTGTTCGCGCAAAAATTAATTACTTCCTGTCCGCCCTGAATCTTAATTTCAGCACCCTGAGGAGTAATAATGATGCGTTCACGCTTGTATAGACCAGCTTTTTCAATCTCTTCCAGCTCCTTCTCCAATACCGGTTTAAGGGTTTTATACATAATATCCTTGATTAGAATTTGTAAAATTACAAATTCTACAGACTTCCTGATAAACTAGTCGAGCTTATGTTCTAAATTTTAATGAATTACAACCTAAATCGTGGCTAATGCGCGCGTGCCGCAGGTACTCATCAAATTACCTTTTAAAAAAATGGACCAATAGCCAAGCTCAAAATTAATTTATAGAAATAGGATCTAAATGTAAACTCTTTGAAATTATTCCTAATCAGTGCAACGTTTGACAG
>CAIJME010000045.1 GCA_903821625.1 uncultured Sphingobacteriales bacterium
AATTTATAACCAGAGGCCTAGATTCAGATCAAACTGTTTGTGCGATAAAATCGACACAGAAAATGCTTAATATTATTTAGGTGGGTAGTTGGTTAGTGGATAGATGGTTAGTGGTTAGTATTCAAATCATGCAATTAACATTAAATATTAGTCAATAAATACAACCCGATAGCTATCAGGTTTCAACCTATTACTTAAAACTTATAACTTAGAACTTAATACTTAAAAATGAAATTAAATATCGCCCTATTAGCAGGAGATGGAATTGGCCCTGAAGTAATTGATCAGGCTGTTAAAGTATGTAATGCCATTGCTGCAAAATTTAGTCATGAAATTAACTGGACTTCTGCATTAACAGGAGCTTGTGCCATAGATGCTTGTGGCGAGCCTTATCCTGACTCAACGCATGAAGTTTGTATGGCAGCTGATGCAATTCTATTTGGAGCTATTGGGGATCCTAAATACGATAATGACCCAAAAGCACCGGTTCGCCCGGAGCAAGGACTTTTGAAAATGCGCAAAAAACTAGGGTTATTCGCCAATGTTCGCCCTACTTTTACTTTTCCTTCCCTAATAGATAACTCGCCATTAAAAAGAGAACGTATTGAAGGAACTGATTTAATTATCCTGCGCGAATTGACAGGAGGTATTTATTTTGGTGAACGCGGAAGAAAGGATAATGGAAATACTGCTTTCGATACCTGTACCTATACACGTGATGAAATAACCCGTTTAGCAAAGCTAGGTTTCGAGATGGCAATGAACAGAAGCAAAAGACTTTGTTGTGTAGATAAAGCCAATGTTCTTGAAAGTTCACGTTTATGGCGAGAAACTGTCCAAGACATGGAAAAAGATTATCCTGAAGTTACCGTTAGCTACGAATTTGTGGATGCCGTAGCGATGCGACTTGTTCAATGGCCAAGTACATACGATGTCATGATCACTGAAAATTTGTTTGGAGATATCTTAACTGATGAAGCCTCTGTTATTTCAGGCTCAATGGGATTAATGCCTTCTGCATCGATCGGACTTCACACCTCCTTATTTGAGCCAATTCACGGTTCTTACCCACAGGCTGCAGGTAAAGACATTGCTAATCCTTTGGCCACTGTACTTTCGGCAGCTATGATGTTTGAAGATGCTTTCGGATTAAAAGAAGAAGCAGAACTGATTCGTGTAGTAGTAAACAAATCTTTAGCTGAAGGTATTGTTACAGAAGATATTGCCGGAAAAAACAAAGCGTATAAAACGACTGAGGTTGGCGACTGGCTTGCAAAAAATATTTAAATCATTAAGGCTGGCAAGAGTTTAAAAGCTTTGTCAGCCTTAAAATTCTAGGTAGTTTTTGATTATTACCTGAACTTTTTGCCCTTTACTGTATATACCAGGGTTAGAATTCACTGCAATTACCTGAATTCCATTTCTTTCTAGAAGCAAGTCTTCATAAAAACCCTTAAAAAAAATATCCCGAATCAAATATCCTTTGCTACTCCAACTACTTTTGAGCTGTACCCATTCAGGATAGATCATAACATATTCTTTTTTCGATTTTATACCCATCTGTCTGGCTTCATCGACAGTTAAAACAAAAGCATTGCCAAGTAATTTGCCAGTATAAATATGAGCGGGATCTGAATATATTAAATTTGGCTTACCTGATTCAATAAGTTTTCCGTCCTTTAAAATTAACATTTGATTTGCTAGTGTTAATCCATCAACCGGATCATGCGAAACAATAATAATGGTGATTCCCAACTCATCAGATAATCTTCTTAAATCTGCACGAAACTGCGTTTTCAAGACTGCATCAAGCTGACTAAATGGTTCATCAAGAAGTAAAACTTCAGGCTCTGTAATAATTGCTCTTGCTAGAGCTACCCGTTGCTGCTCTCCCCCACTCAAGTCAACAATTTTTTTATTTGCCAAATGATCGATCCTGAGAAATTCCATCATTTTGTTTGCTTTTTGCTTCTTTGCCTTCAAGTCTTCATTAGAAAGCATACT
>CAIJME010000046.1 GCA_903821625.1 uncultured Sphingobacteriales bacterium
GTACCTCCGCCAACCAAAGCGACATCGCTGATGGTATGATGCGGAGATCGGAAAGGCCTGATGGTCATCAATGAATCGGATGCAGATAGTTTTCCTGCTACAGAATGGATCTTGGTGGTATCAAGGGCTTCATAGAGGTCGAGCGGTGGTAAAATTGTAGGTAAACGTTTGGCTAGCATGGTCTTGCCGGCACCCGGCGGACCGATCAGAATCACATTATGTCCACCGGCGGCCGCAATCTCTAGTGCCCGTTTGATGTTTTCCTGTCCCCTGACATCCGAGAAATCACTTTCGTAATTATTGATATTATAGCTGAACTCTTCTTTGGTATTGATGATGGTTCTTTGCAGTTCAAGGCTATTATCAAAAAAACCGATCACTTCTGCAAGGCTGTTCACACCATAAACCTCAAAATCATCCACAATTGCAGCTTCACGAGCATTCTCTTTTGGAAGTATCAAACCCTTGAATCCATCTCTTTTACCCTGAATAGCAATGGGAAGAACCCCTTTTACAGGCTGTATGCCTCCGTCCAGAGAGAGTTCTCCCAGAATAAGATACTCATCGAGTTTACTGCTAAAAAATTGTCCTGAAGCCGACAAAATACCTATCGCAATAGGCAGATCATAGGCTGAACCCTCTTTTCGTATATCGGCCGGAGCCAGATTTACGATGATCCTTTTTCTGGGCATGCGATAGATTGAACTATTCAATGCGCTTTCAATGCGCAACATACTTTCTTTTACCGCATTATCGGGCAAACCAACAACAAAATACTTGAGCCCTCCACAAACATTCACCTCTATGGTTATGGTAATTGCTTCGATTCCAAAAACGGCACTTCCAAAGGTCTTTGCTAGCATGTTGAGCTAATGTAAAGGCCCTTTGATCTAATTTTGAGAGGGGTTTAGTAAATGGTGCTATTTATTTAGCGAACGGTATTATTTCACATCCAATGCAAATTTGCTTTTTATTTGGGGTAGGTATAATCTTAGTTTTTAATCGTAATCTTTTGTGATAGATACATCAATAATGCAACTATTAAGAATAAACCGATACTTCCAACCAGTAAGGCCAGATCCTGTAATTGAAGAATTACAAAGATAAAGCTATAGAACATAGTTAGTATTCCTGCGAACAAGAGAGCTACTTTTCTGTTTTTAAGCAGCGACCAGATAAAGGTACCAATTAGGCCAGCTGTGGCTGCAGAGGCGATGATATAAGCTAGGTTGAAGCCTACCTGTTCACTAAGCGAGAGTAGCAAGATATAATAAATGGTCATTGCGGCTCCGATCAGCACATATTGAAGAAAGTGAACTCTTTGCTTGATGAGCAGCTCGGTAAAGAACAAGGATAAAAAGGATAATAAAATAACCAGAAAAGCATATTTTGCAGTACGGATAGTCTTCTGATACTGATCTACCGGTAAAAGAAAATTTACACCAAAAACTGCGCGGGAGTCAGACGTATTGCTTTCTTTAACTAGTGTATCCGTGGTATTTAAAACTGTATTTTCTTCAATCCATTGCTGCGGATAAGGCCTATTGTAATAGGGCATTTTCCAGGTAGCCGAAAAGGTCTTTCCCGAAACAGAGCGTTCATCGGGTAAATATCGTCCGGTAAAACTAGGATCATTCCATTCTCCTTCAATTTTTACTATGGTGTTTTTGCCAAGATGAAGGAAGCTAAGCCGCTCGCTTCCTCGCAGGTCAAGATCAAAACTAAAGTTAAGAGCGGTACTTTTTTCTGAACCCAGGTTGGGAAGGATGACTAGGTTATTGCTGAATAATTTAAGTGAAGTAAAGTCGGGTTCTACTTCATAGTTCTGATTTCCTAATCTAATGACCGGATTATTTTTAAGTCCTTTTAAATCACTCAATCCAATATCCACCTTTGCCTGTTCCCATTGGATCATGGCTGGGTCAATACCTGATTTTTTCAATTCAAGCTGACTGAATGTTCCGCTGACTTTAATTTGGCTATTGTAAACTACTGCATCAAAGATTCCTCTGTGTAAAAGCTCCGGATTTGCTTTAGATGAGATATTTAGGATTTCAGGTAGGATATAAATATTGGTCAGGATTTCTCGGCTACCGCTTTTTTGGGTATCGGAATCTTTTTCCATGACCGTAGTTTTATAGGGTAGTACCAAAATCGGTCCCTGTACTAACTGGCTACCTGACCATTTGTCGGATATTTCTCGTATCACTTCCTGCTGTCTGTTCTGTCGCTCAGTTATCAGATCCTGCACCATGAACGATGGGATCAATAATAGGAGTGTTAGAAAACCAATCAGGCCTAGTTTGAATAGTATGGATCCTCCAAACCAGTTTTTAATTCCGTTGTTTTCTGTTGTAAATTCAATCTTCATGCTTTTGTTGTTTTAAAAGTACTTTGAATTGCAAAGTATTTGAATAAAAAAATATTATTGTTTTTTTTGTTGTTTAATTAAATCTTCAAGTGCTTCGAGGTGTTTTATAAAGGCAGAACGGCCCTTTTCAGAAACAGCATATTGGGTATTGGGTTTTCTACCAATAAAGGTCTTATTTACCAGGATATACTCCTCTTTTTCAATAGCTTTTAGGTGTGATGCCAAGTTCCCATCAGTTACTTCCAATAAGTCTTTGAGTGAGTTAAAGTCATAATTTTCATTGGCAACCAAAACGCTCATGATCTGTAGTCGGATCCGGTTTTCAAATGCCTTATTAAATTGTTCAAGGGATTTCTTCACCGGTTATATTTAAAATGCATGAAAGCCCCATAAATTATATGCAGGAAACCAAAACCAAAGACCCAAAACCAAAGACCCGATTCTGGGATCACGGCAGCTAGTAAACCAAGAGTAATCTGGCAAAAGCCCAGCCATTTCACATCCGAGAATGTGAATTGGCTTGCCGAAATTAAAGATAGTCCGTAGAAAATCAGGGAGGAAGAAGCA
>CAIJME010000047.1 GCA_903821625.1 uncultured Sphingobacteriales bacterium
ATTGTTAATGAATTTCAGCTTAAATTATGGCAGTGGATGTCTGATTATTACATCTGCAATTTAGGTGAAGTCATGCAGGCAGCATTACCTTCAGCCTTAAAGTTGGCCAGTGAAACAAAAATTGTGTTGAACACTTTTGAGGATATTGACAAAAGTTTATTATCTGATAAGGAATTTCTTATCGTTGATGCACTCGAACTGCATCCTGAACTGAGCGTGAGTGATATTAGTAAACTTCTTGGTCAAAAGACGGTTTTTCCTCTCTTGAGAGGATTGTTCGAAAAGAACGTTATTATAATTTCTGAAGAAATAACAGAGAAATTCAAACCACGGAAAAAGGCTTTCATTGTCCTGAATCCCCAATATGATGAGCCTGAAAATAGAAAAGCTTTATTTGAAGTGCTGGAACGTGCACCTAAGCAATTGGAGATATTATTGGCATACTTCAAACTTGAAAAGCAACAGGCAGAGATCGCAAAAACTGATCTGATTGAAGTGTCGGGAAGCTCTGCTTCAGCTCTAAAAGCATTGTTAGACAAGGAAATCTTTATTCAGGAAGATAAAGAGATTAGTCGCTTAAATTTTGGCGAGCTTGAAGAGATTCATGATTTTGAATTAAATGAGGCACAGGTAATTGCACTGCAAGAAACTAAAAAACAGCTTGATGATAAGGGTGTAGTCCTGCTTTATGGTGAAACATCGTCGGGCAAGACTCAGATTTATATCCGCTTGATCGAGCAAATGCTGCTACAGGAAAAGCAGACTCTTTATCTTTTACCTGAAATTGCACTTACTACGCAGATAATTGAGAGGTTAAAAGAGCATTTTGGTGGTCAGATTGGAGTGTATCATTCAAAATTCAATGATAATGAACGTGCAGAGGTTTGGCAAAAAGTGTTAAAAGGTGAGTATAAATTGGTTTTGGGTGCACGATCCTCAATTTTTCTTCCATTTAAAGACCTTGGTTTGGTAATCGTAGATGAAGAACATGAAACATCTTATAAACAATATGATCCAGCGCCGAGGTATCATGCAAGAGATACCGCAATATATCTTGCGCAATTGCATAAGGCTCAGATAGTTTTGGGATCGGCTACGCCCAGTCTGGAAAGTTTTTACAATACAAAAATTAAAAAATATGGCCTGGTGACATTAAAGGGCCGTTTCGGAGGTGTTAAGTCGCCAATTATTGAAGTAGTTAGTATTGCTGAAGAAACTAAGCGAAAAACAATGCAATCGCATTTCACTTCAGTATTATTGAAAGAAATCAAAGATGCTTTGTCACGTAAAGAACAGGTTATCCTGTTCCAGAACAGACGCGGTTATACACCAGTATTACTCTGTACAACCTGTGGATATACTCCAAAATGTGTAAACTGTGATGTTAGTTTAACCTTTCATAAAAGCAGCGCAAAGCTTCATTGCCATTATTGCGGATATAAACAAGATATAGTAAGTGTTTGTCCTGCCTGCGGTTCAACCCGAATTGAACAGAAAGGATTTGGCACTGAAAAAATTGAGGATGAATTGCAGCGAATATTTGAAGATGCTAGGATAGCCCGGATGGATCTTGATTCTACCAGGACAAGGAATAGTTTTCAGGTTCTACTGAATGATTTTGAAGAGGGAAAAATCGATATTCTGGTAGGCACGCAAATGGTTGCCAAGGGCCTCGATTTTGGGAATGTAACCACAATTGGGATCATTAGTGCCGACAGTATGCTTAACTATCCGGATTTTCGCGCCTTTGAGCGAAGCTATCAGATGCTATCTCAGGTATCAGGCCGTGCAGGAAGACGCACAAAACAGGGAAAGGTCATTATCCAAGCTTATGATACCTCTCACCGAATTATCAGTCAGGTGGTCAGAAATGATTACGAAGGAATGTTTGATACTGAAATACTAGAACGCAGAAATTTTCATTATCCGCCACTTTATCGCCTCATTCAAATCAATGTTAAACATAAAGATATTAATAAACTGCTCCTGATTGCTTCATCCTTAGCTAAGATTCTAAGATCTCAATTTGGTGATAGAGTACTTGGTCCTGAAGCTCCAATGATCAGTAGGATTAGAAATTATTATATCCAGACCATACTCCTTAAAGTAGAGAGGGAAGGAGTATCTGTTCAAAAAATCAAGGAAGCTTTGCAACAAACCCTCGTTAATTTTGATAGCCTTCCGGCAAATAAGGGTGTTTATATGCATATTGACGTAGATCCCTATTGATAATATGCTGTCTGATTTTATATTCATATTATTTTCTGAAAATGCCTGTATAAGACTATTTTTGAAATGGAATGGCACATAAATTAGTTGATAGTTACCGGGAAAAGGGCGCACGCAAAAAGTTGGTTGAATTGCTGCGGGAGCGGGGTATTGCCGATGAAAATGTTTTAAGGGCCATTGGAAAAGTGCCTCGCCATTATTTTTTTGACGAAACATTCTGGAAACAAGCATATAAGGATATCGCATTTCCTATTGGCGATGGTCAAACCATCTCTCAGCCCTATACTGTTGCCTATCAAACAGAGCTTTTACACATCAAAACAGGAGATAAGGTGCTTGAGATTGGAACGGGCTCCGGTTATCAGACCTGTATTCTTGTTGAACTTGGAGCTCAGGTTTATACGATCGAAAGGCAAGAAAATCTATACAACCGGACCAAACAAGTATTGCCTCACATGGGATACATGGCTGAATTCTTTTATGGAGATGGTTCTAAGGGAATAGCGCAACATGCTCCTTATGATAAGATTATTGTAACAGCTGGTGCACCTTTAGTCCCTGAAATTTTATTGAAACAACTGAAAATAGGAGGAATCCTAGTGATTCCTGTAGGTGACGAAAAATCCCAAAAAATGATCACTGTTTTAAGAGTTTCTGAAAATGATTTTGAACGCTTTGTACTTGATACCTTTCGTTTTGTACCGCTGGTGGGGGAGAAGGCTTGGTAGGTGGTTAGTAATTAGTAGTTAGTAGTTAGTAAGAATGCTAGTTAGTTGTTAATGATAGTATCGGGTTGGTTAGCTTTCATACATCCTATCTCATGCCTCCTGCATCCTACCTCATACTTCCTACCTCCTACCTCAGTCCTCCTACCTCTTCATCGCCCTGCTCATTTCCAGTTTTGCATCCCGGTCTTTGAGAGTTTCACGCTTATCATAAATTTTCTTACCCTGTGCAAGCCCAATTTCCAGCTTGGCAAATCCTCTTTCTGATGTGAATATCTTTAATGGGATAATGGTAAACCCTTTTTCTTCACTATTGATTCTTAGTTTGGCTAATTCCTTTTTATTCAAAAGTAGGATTCTGTCACGCTTTGCTTCATGATTATAGAACGAACCATGAGAGTATTCTGCGATCTGCATATTTCGTACATATAACTGTCCGTCAATAAAAGTGCAGAATGCATCATTGATATCGGCTTTTGCTTCACGTATTGATTTAATTTCAGTTCCAAGAAGTTTAATTCCGGCTGTATAGGTATCGAGTATATGATACTCAAAATAAGCTCTCTTGTTCTTTATACTAATTCCACTCGCCATATCTCTACAAATATCCGAAACAAAATCCATAACCGGAATTATCAAGTTCCATCAATTTTTAACTATGATTAAATAATGATATTTTTTTATCTATATTCCAAAATTGTATTTTCGGCAGATATTTTTAAATAATGAGGATTTTTACCATTTTATTTTTCCTCTGTGGATTTGTTTTTAATGCAAATGCGCAGAATGCAACACTGAGCGGGGTTGTTCGTTCAGGTCTGAATGCCGTTGAATATGCTTCAGTGAAAATTATTGATACTAAAATTGGTTCGAAAAGTGACTCATTAGGTAAATATACCATCACCGGACTTAAACCGGGTAAGTATACGATCAGTTTTACTGCATTAGGTTATATTTCTTACAAGGCTGAGATTTTTATCCGTGAAAATGAAAATCTTAATTTAAATGTTGACCTGAAGGAGTCTGGGGCAGCTATCGAAGAATTTGTAGTCACCGGAACCATGAAGGAGGTGAGCCGACTCGCTAGCCCGGTTCCTGTTGAAGTATATAGCCCTGCATTTTTCAGAAAGAATCCAACACCCTCAATTTTTGATGCCTTACAGAATATAAACGGAGTTAGGCCACAA
>CAIJME010000048.1 GCA_903821625.1 uncultured Sphingobacteriales bacterium
GTTCCACTGATCAATAAATCAACATCATGCTCTTTTTTTAACAATGGAATGATCTCTCTTGCACGGGTAACATGCCCATTACCTGTACCTTGTATGGCATACAGGATCTTCATGATGATTTTAATTTAAATTCAGAAACCATCTGATTAAATAGTTGCTTAATATCCATCTCTTCAACTTCTTCGTTCGCAGTTTTAAGCATTGCGATTCTTTCTGATTCACTGAAGCGAAATAAATCCCATTGTCCTTTATGGTATTCTAATGCAGTAAGATTCTCAATCCAATCGCCCGAATTCAGATACATGATACTTCCATGCGCATGTTCAATTTTACGCATTTCTGGATGATGGATATGGCCGCAAACTACATACTGATAATTGTTACTGATGCCAATGTCTGCCGCAGTTTCTTCAAAGCCATTTATAAATTTAACAGCACCCTTAACACTATTTTTAATTTTTTTAGAGAACGAAATTTTACCCCTTTTAAATAGGGTTTCTGATACCCAGTTTGCAAGACTATTGATGACGATCAGTGTATCATAACCTATAGCCCCAAGCTTTGCAAGCCATTTTGAATGCTGCATGGTCACATCAAAAACATCACCATGAAATATCCAGGCCTTTTCCTGGTTATCCAATTCGATAATCAGCTTATTCAGTATTTGAAATGATCCCATCTTGAAACCTTCAAACTTTCTAAGCATTTCGTCATGGTTGCCGGTTATATAGTATACTTTAACGCCCTTACTAAGCCAGTTCATGATATGTTTAATCACCTTCATGTGTGATTTAGGCCAATAGCTTTTATTGAATTGCCATATATCAATAATATCACCATTCAACACAACAATTTTGGGCTTGATTGATTTCAAATAATGCAGTAGCTCTTTTGCCCTGCAGCCATAGGTGCCGAGATGCACATCCGAGATGACAACTAATTCTACCTGCCTCTTGTTTTTATTCATCAATGTCTAAAAAAGGAGTTGATCTTAGAAAAACGAATAAAGATGAAGTAGAAAAGATGTTCGGATAACTGAGTGTAGATTTGATTCAATGCATTCTATTTAATCTTTACAACATTAATGAATACATATTACCTAAATATTAAATCAGTAACAGCAAATTGTTAGGAATAAATTTGTGGAAAAGGGGTACTGTGTTAAAGTATTTTTAAAAAACCAGCGCTGATAGGCAAGAAATTGATATGAAAAATACTGCTTTATTTGTTAAGGCCGAGTGGCTTTTACTTCTGTTTTTTTAAAAAATTAGCAGCATTAAGGAGGGTATAATTGAATCGAAAATAAAAATAGAGGGGGCAAAAGCCCCCTCTATAAAAATTATTAAACAGCCGCGCTTAGCGGTTTTTGTTTTTTCATGTATAAGTATAATGCAAGAAATGCTAAGATTAAAATAGCAGGGAAAAGAAGCATATTTGATAAAGTTGCCTGACCGGCAGCCAAATCTGCCGCATCACCAGCTAATCCTTGTGATACCGCTACTAACTTATTTTCCTGAATCCATGCTCCAATAATTGGCTGGAACATAGAAGAAGAAAACATTCCTATTCCGCCCATAATTGAAAGCCCGAGAGCTCCTGTCTGCGGCATACTCTCTGCGATAAAACCAATCATATTTGGCCAGAAATAACAAATTCCAAGTGCATAAAACACAGCAGCAACATAAAGCATGCTACCATCCATGGTGCTCATCATGTATATACCGATCACTCCAAAAATAGCAGAGCCCAGTAAAACGCCAACTGTATTTAAACTCTTGATCAGCGGACCTGCAAAATATCTTCCAACAGCCATCAAACCAGTTACTAATGCCAAGATCAACATTGGGCTAGCTCCTGCCTTTGCAAGGATTGGACCCACCCATTGCTGCGGGCCAAACTCAGATATAGCAGTTAATGCCATACATGCAGCCATAAATAAATACAATGGGTTTAACATTGCTTTAAAATTATCCAAAGTTGAATTTGCCGAAATTCTTGGTTTTGGGAAAGTTTGACCAAAAAACAATACCGCATATATAATAGTAGGTATCAAAATTACCCAAATTTGAGACTGCCAGCTCATGCTTGCATCAGTCATGAATTTAGAGATCAAAGCACCTAGAACGATACCCCCAGGGAACCACATGTGGAAACGATTGATCATTCGGCTAAACCCTAAGCCTGAATAAGAATCAGCGATCAATGGATTACAAGCTGCTTCGGTACAACCATTACCAATACCAATTAATAGGGTAGAAATCAATAAGGTGTAATAATCTGTGGCATAAATAGTCATTACTATACCAATTGCATGTGCTAATAAAGCAATTTGCATAATCAATTTAGGCCCAATCTTAGCGTAAAAAATACCTCCCAAGATCATGGATATTGGAAAACCCAAAAACCACATTTGATTGATGTGACCCAATTGAACTGTGTCCAGTTTCAATTCAGTTCCCAATTGTGTTAAAATGCCTGCACGTATACTAAACGAGAATGCCGTTGTAATAAGTGCAAAGCAACTAGCCAAGAATAGGCGATTTGCATTGACAGTTTGATTCATGATTAATTAATTAAATGTTTAATTGTTAGGATTAAATTCAAATAATAAATTAAAATAGATAATTTATTTGAAAACAAAACCAATTTTTAAGCGGTTTTTGTAAAAACCTCATTAATGTAGGTATTGAGTGCTTTCTAATTAATAAAGTTTTACCTATTTAATTGAGATGATTGCTATAATCGATTGATTTGGCGGTCTGGAATTATGGAACAACCTTCTAATAAAAGTACTTTAGTAAAGCGCTATAGGTATTATTCAATACAGATTATCTTCATCCTTGTTCAAAGGATGAGTTTTTCGCTTGTAGTCGGAAATTAAAGAAATCAATTGGTGTAGAACAACACAACCGAAGGTAAATCAAATGCAGTAGTCTAAAAGCTAATGGCCAAAAATAGAAAGCAATTTAAACGTTTATTTAAAATTCGCTCGTTTAAAACATGAGCAGAATTAATACAACTTTTTATGCTGCTAGTGAAAATTGAGTTAAAGCAAAATTTAGCTTATCAATACCATTATTGCGATTACTTAGGCCAGTTATACAAAATGAAGATTGATTAATCCAAATTATCAATAATCCCGATCAACTCCGATACATTATTGATAATAAAATCAGGATCAGCTTCTCTCAATTGTTCCCGTGTATGGGCGCCAGAAGTAATACCTATACTTAATAAACATTCTGCATTCTGTCCCTCTTGAATATCAACAGTAGAATCTCCTACTTTTAATACTTTTTTAGGATCCAAAATATTCAGTTTAGACATCGCTAAAAGAATCATATCTGGCCGGGGCCTGTTATTATTAACATCAGAAGCCGTGATTAACAGATCGAACTGGTTAGATTCTTCCCATCCAAGTTTTACAATTAATGATTCTGCTGTTTTACGATTATAACCAGTATTCAAAACAACTTTAATATTTCTTTCCTTCAAGTGCTTAAAAATACGTTCAACGTCGGGAAGTGGCTTTACATCTAAAGTATCATAATTCTTTGCCAGCTTATCAATGAAATAGGCGAAAATGAGATCGATATTTTCAGGACTAACCTCAAAGCCAGTATTTTCCAAAATATCAATAATTGCCTGAAGCTTTTCTTTACCGGCTCCGAATTCCAATACCTGATCTAAGGATACAGGGTAAGAATAATGAACGATTGCATCCTGCAATGTTTTATACACCACATTATCTTCATCCACAGTTGTACCTGCCATATCAAAAACAATCATTAAAACGCTCATATTATTTTCTTATAGTTAATTCTAGAGAAGGTATAAAATCTACTAGATGAGGAGTTACAAAATTGGGATCTTTTGCTAAGTCATCCCATTTTCGCAAGGCTATAGCATCCAGATAAAATGGATTAGTTTTAAAATTTTCTGTTTCCAGTTCATTCATAATCCCGCCCTGAAATTCAAGGCTTGTTTTTGATGGCTGTGATAAAGCCTCA
>CAIJME010000049.1 GCA_903821625.1 uncultured Sphingobacteriales bacterium
AGGGGCCATCATGACTGTTTGATTGTCATGTACAAAATCTTCAAGCATCCACTGGCAGAATTTATCTGCATTGTCAATAGGGAATTTAGCTACCACATAAAATGCTCCACCTGGGTTTGGACAGAATACTCCGTCTATACTGTTTAAGCGATTGACCAAGGTATCGCGGCGCATGGTATATTCCTTTTTTACCTTTTCAAAATAGCTATCAGGTGTATCTACGGCAGCAGTTGCCGCAATCTGCTCAACCATGCCCGCACTTAATCTTGCTTGTGCAAACTTCAATCCTGCAGCAATAACTTCCTTATTTTTGGTGATTAAGCATCCCAAACGGGCGCCACATGCACTATAACGTTTGGATACGGTATCCAGAATGATCACATGCTGATCTAGCCCCTCTAAATGCATCGGTGAAATAAATTCCTTGCCATCATAACAAAACTCACGGTAGGCTTCATCAGAAAAAAGGAATAAGTTATATTTTAGGCAAAGATCTCTAAGTGCCTCAAGTTCTTGTTTTGAATATAAATACCCTGTTGGATTATTCGGATTGCAGATGATGATGGCCTTTGTTTTAGAGGTGATTAGCTTCTCAAATTCGCTGATCTTTGGTAATGCAAAACCATTTTCAATATGGGATAGAATAGGTTTAACCACCACATTACTCATACAGGCAAAACCATTGTAATTGGCATAGAAAGGTTCCGGAATAATGATCTCATCGCCCTCATTTACACAAGCCTGCATTGCAATGGTAATGGCTTCAGATCCTCCAACTGTAACTAATATTTGCGAAGGATCAATATTGTACTTCAACTTGTTGTAATATTCAGTCAGTTTTGTGCGATAAGCGAGCGTACCTTCTGACGGAGTATATGCCCAAACTGTGAAATCTATATTCTTTATGGCATTCAGCATCCCTTCAGGAGTTTCGATGTCTGGTTGCCCGATATTTAAATGATATACCTTTTTACCCTGACTTTTTGCTTGATCAGCAAATGGTGTTAGTTTACGAATAGGGGAGGCGGGCATGTGCCGGCCTTTACTAGAAATTTCTGGCATGTAGCAAAAATAAAAAAAACCTCCCCGTTTGGGTTAGGCTTTATCATAAATATTTAACATTTCATATTAATTGGCATTTGGTCGCATTTAAACTCAAACTATAAAGCATTCAGCTTTGCCGGCAAACAATTTTCGATTGGTGAATTTCTTTTTCTATTTTTTATACAGTATGAACAGATTACATTAATTCAAATATCATTTCAAATCATGAAATTAAACCATTTTTTACACCTAAGAAATGCAATAATTTGGTAAAATACTTGTAGTGCAGATTATTATTTTGTGTTAGTATGATCAATTAATCAACGCTTTTCTTATTTTTGGCGATACAGCAAATTTATGGTAGGAACCCAAGTGACAGATAACATTTTGCCAGAAAACGAAGAGCTTAGTTTCGAAGATTTTAGAAGTATCATTATAAGTGATTATAAGATTGCTTTTGAAAGCAGACAGGCAAGTTTATTAGGTCGTAGGGAAGTTCTTACAGGCAAGGCTAAATTTGGAATCTTTGGGGATGGAAAAGAAGTAGCACAATTAGCTATGGCAAAGGCATTTAAGGCTGGCGACTGGCGTTCGGGCTATTATCGAGATCAAACCTTTATGCTTGCTGCAGGTATGTTAACATTGCCTGAATTCTTTGCTCAGCTTTACGCTAATACAGATACTGATGCTGATCCCGGATCTGGGGGTAGACAGATGAATTGTCATTTTGCAACCCGACTCTTAGATGAAAACGGCAATTGGCTGGATAATACAAAAACAAAAAACTCTTCTGCAGATATATCACCTACGGGCGGTCAAATGGGTCGCTTGGTTGGGTTAGCACTTTCTTCAAAGTTGTACAGGAATAACCCTGAGCTTGAATATTTAAAGAATTTTTCTGTTAATGGAAACGAGGTAGCCTTTGGTACTATTGGCAATGCTTCAACTTCTGAAGGGATATTTTTCGAGTCAATTAATGCTGCAGGAGTTCTTCAGGTACCTATGGCGATATCCATTTGGGATGATGCCTATGGAATTTCTGTTCCGGCCGAATATCAAACTACCAAACAAGACATATCTGAAATTCTTAAAGGTTTTCAGCGTGATGATAAGGGAGAGGGGTATGAGATCTTTAAAGTTAGAGGTTGGGATTACCCTGGTTTGTGTGAAACCTATGAAAAGGCCATAAAAATTTGTCGCGATCAGCATATACCGGTCATGATTCATGTAACCGAAATGACCCAGCCACAAGGGCATTCAACTTCAGGTTCGCATGAGCGCTATAAAGATAAATCAAGAATTGCTTGGGAAAACGAATACGACTGTATGTTGCAGATGAGAAAGTGGATGATCGAATCTGCTATTTCTACTGAAGAGGAGTTAAATGAAATTGAAATTACCGCCAAATCGTACATACGTGATTGTCAGAAAAAGGCCTGGGCCGATTTTAATGCACAAATGAAGGTAGAGCTCGATTCTGTAGTTGAGATAATTCAGGGTACAAATGATCAGGAGCTGATCAAAACAGCAAATGCATTGAAGCAAAGTATTGATCCGTCTCGTAAGGATGTGACCGCCTTGGTACGCCATGCAATACGGATGTTGAGAAATGAGCATTCGCAAGCTAAACAAGAATTGCAATCCTGGTATCAGCAACAGCATGATTCTAATTTTGAACGATATAATTCTAAACTTTTTACCGATTCAAGTCAATCACCATTACATATTAAGGCCATTTTGCCCGAATTTAATGATGATTCCAAAATGGTTGATGGTAGGGAAATCTTGAATGCATGTTTTGATTCCAATTTTTCACGGGATGCGCGTATTCTTGCATTTGGTGAAGATGTTGGGGCTATTGGAGATGTGAATCAAGGTTTTGCCGGACTCCAGGTTAAGTATGGAAAAAAGAGGATTACCGATACTGGAATACGTGAAATGACGATTGTTGGTCAAGGTATTGGGCTAGCAATGCGTGGTTTACGGCCAATTGCAGAAATACAGTATCTGGATTATTTACTTTTTGCTTTGAATATTTTAAGTGATGATCTTGCTACGTTAAGTTATCGTACCAAGGGACGGCAAAAAGCGCCATTGATTGTTCGAACACGCGGTCATCGTTTAGAGGGCATCTGGCATTCGGGATCTCCGATGGGTGTGATCATTAATTCGTTGCGAGGTGTGCATGTTTGCGTGCCTAGAAATATGACTCAGGCAGCTGGAATGTACAATACACTTTTAAGAGGTGATGAACCAGCTTTAGTTATTGAATGTTTGAACGGATACCGGCTCAAAGAGAAATTGCCAGTAAATGTGGGTGAATTTACGGTTGAATTGGGTAAGGCTGAGCTTCTTCGTGAAGGTTCTGACATGACCATTGTTTCGTATGGATCAACATTAAGTATAGTTGAACAAGCGGCCGATGAACTTATGAAAATGGGTATTGATGTCGAAATTGTTGACCCTCAAACTTTCCTTCCATTTGATTTGGATCATCTATGTTCTAAATCATTGCGTAAAACCAGTAAGCTGCTTGTTGTTGGCGAGGATGTACCGGGTGGTTCATCTGCATTCATTTTACAGCAAGTTTTAGAAGCTCAAAATGGCTATAATTATCTAGATGGTAAGCCAAGAACATTGACCGGTAAACCGCACCGTACCCCTTATGGTTCGGATGGAGATTATTTCAGTAAGCCTTCAGTTGATGATGTGATTGAGATTGTTTATGAAATGATGAATGAAAGTTTCCCGAATAAGTTTCCAAAATTATTCTGATAGGGCTACTAATCATAGATTTCTCGTCGTTCCTCTGTCGAAATGACGCGTAGTTATGGGTTAAGCCGTTGACCCCCACAGAATTCTTATTGTGCTTCTGTTGGGATGAGGAATAGTTATTTTTTTACCGTCATTTCGAACACGATTAGCTAATTTTTGATTTCTGATTATTTTAGCGTCGTGGAGAAATCTGTTGAATGAAACATGAATTTTTTCAATGTTCCTAATCATCAAAAAAGGCTTTTAACTGCACAGATTTCTCGTCGTTCCTCTGTCGAAATGACGAGTAGTAATGGGTTAAATCATTAACCTCACGAATTTCTCGTTGCTCTGTTGGGATGATGAGTAGTTATTTTTTTACCGTCATTTCGAACACGATTAGCTAATTTTTGATTTCTGATTATTTTAGCGTCGTGGAGAAATCTGTTGAATGAAACATGAATTTTTTCAATGTTCCTAAATCATCAAAAAAGGCTTTTAACTGCACAGATTTCTCGTCGTTCCTCTGTCGAAATGACGAGTAGTAATGGGTTAAATCATTAACCCCATGATTTTTCATTGTGTCTCTGTTGGGAGATTATGACGCTTTAAAGCTTAATCACCCTATTCCTCAGCAAATGATCGGCCAGCACAAGCGCAGCCATTGCCTCTACTATGGCAACAGCACGTGGAACCACGCATGGATCATGTCTGCCTTTTCCCTGCACACTTGAAACATTTCCTGATGAATCAAGGCTTTGCTGATTTTGCATGATCGTAGCTACCGGTTTAAATGCAACTCTAAAGCTTATATCCATTCCGTTTGAAATGCCACCCTGTATGCCGCCCGAATAATTGGTAACAGTTTTGAAGTTATCGGCCACTTTGCCATCGGCAGGAGGAATAAAGAGATCATTGTGTTCAGAACCTTTCATTTCTGATCCTTCAAATCCAGATCCGTAATCGAATCCATGAACTGCATTGATGCTGAGCATGGCTTTACCTAAATCGGCATGTAGTTTATCGAAAACGGGCTCACCTAATCCCACAGGGCAATTTTTAATGATGCATGATATTTTTCCGCCTACCGTATCACCTTCTTTGCGGATGCTATCAATACGTTCAATCATTTCATTTGCCGTTGCCGGATCAGCACAGCGAACAATATTACTTTCCCTAATTTCTAAAAGCTCAGAAACAGATTTTAGTGATAATTGAGGCGCATTGATTGTGCCTACCGCAGAAACATGTCCAAATATTTCAATCCCATTATGAGCCAATAAAAGTTTGGCAATTGCTCCTGCTGCTACTCTTGCGGCAGTTTCTCTGGCCGATGATCGTCCACCACCACGGTGGTCACGATGTCCATATTTTGCATCATAGGTATAATCAGCATGCGAAGGTCGGTATGCATCTTTGATATGTGAATAATCTTTTGATCGCTGATCTTCGTTTGGAATGATCATGGCTATTGGAGTTCCAGTTGTTTTTCCTTCAAACACTCCCGAAAGAATCTGTACGGTATCGCTTTCTTTTCTTTGAGTAGTGATTTTCGATTGCCCGGGTTTACGCATGTCAAGCTCAGCCTGAATGAAATTCATATCAAGCACCAGGTTTGAAGGACAACCATCAATGATCACACCTATGGCCAAACCATGAGATTCTCCAAAAGTAGTGATGCGGAATATTTGACCGAATGAATTACCTGCCATTTTTTAAGTACTAAGTTATAGGTTATAAGTTATAGGTTATAAGTTAAAAGCAGAAAGCAGAAAGGCGAAAGCTAAAAGCTAAAAGCAAATTGTGCAATCTCATATCTCATATCAGTTATAGGTTGTAGGTTATAGGTTGTAAGTTAAAAGCAGAAAGGCGAAAGCTAAAAGCTAA
>CAIJME010000050.1 GCA_903821625.1 uncultured Sphingobacteriales bacterium
TTTGGATTTACTGATGTACGTAGAAATACCCTTAAAGGAACTCAAAAGCTGGATGCAGAATTAACCATTCGTGCTGGCAAAATTGTTTGGGATCTGAATGGTGTCAGCGGACCTATCTGGGATTCTCCACAAGCTCTTACCAAATAATAGAATTTTTAAAAAACTATAAATTTCAAAAAATGAATATCCAACACACTTCTAATAAAAGCATGTCCTCTATTAGCTTAAGCCTAGTATTGTTAATGACTGTTTTATTTAGCCCATTTGTTTCATCTGCTCAAGAAATCGATCTTCTGCTTAAGGGCGGACATGTAATCGATGCCAAAAATAAAATCAATGGCAAAATGGATGTGGCTGTTAAAGACGGTAAAGTTTTTCGGGTAGCGGCTGATATTCCAGCAAGTTCGGCAAAAAAAACTGTCAATGTTAGCGGGCTTTATGTAACTCCAGGACTTCTTGATATTCACGGACACGTATTTCACGGCACTGATAATAATTACTTAAGCAATAGCCTAGATGCCCTTCCACCCGATGGATTTACATTCCGTGCGGGAGTAACTACTGTGGTAGATGCCGGTGGTGCAGGATGGAAAAATATTGACTTATTTAGAAAGAACATTGTTGAGCACTCTAAAACTCGTGTACTTGCATTTATGAACATAGTTGGTGGAGGAATGCGTGGAGTAGAATCGTATGAGCAAGATGAAACTGATATGGATGCTAAACTCACTAGTTCTGTTGCGTTGAATAATAAGGATATAGTTGTTGGAATTAAACTTGCACATTATATCGGTCATGATTGGGAGCCAACAGATAAGGCAGTAGAAGCAGGCAAAATCGCCAGTATTCCGGTAATGGTGGATTTTGGAAAATCGCTTCCTCCGCTTCCTCTTGAAGATTTATTATTAAAACATTTACGTCCAGGCGATATTTTAACCCATGCATACCGTTACGATCAAGAATATGATAAAAACGGAAAAATGCTAGAACATAAACAAGCAATTGTTGATGTAAAAACTAAAAAAGTAAAACCCTTTGTTTGGGAAGCACGCAAAAAAGGCTTGATTTTCGACGTAGGTCATGGTGGTGGAAGTTTTAACTGGAGTCAGGCTGTTCCTGCCATGGAGCAAGGTTTTCAGCCAGATGTTTTAAGTTCTGATTTGCACACCGGAAGTATGAATGCCGGTTTCAAAGACATGGCTAACTTGGCCTCTAAATTTCTAGTTT
This sequence comes from uncultured Sphingobacteriales bacterium, assembly GCA_903821625.1. Lineage (GTDB taxonomy): Bacteria > Bacteroidota > Bacteroidia > Sphingobacteriales > Sphingobacteriaceae > Daejeonella. Next base: position 1,228 of record CAIJME010000050.1, read on the forward strand.
TAGGCATGCCATTGGCTGATGTCATTGCAGCATCAACCTGGAATGCGGCAAAAGTAATTCAACGTACCGAATTGGGCAGCTTGAGTGTTGGTAGCGACGCTGATATTGCAGTATTCAGACTCCGTGAAGGAGACTTTGGATACATCGATGCCAGTGGAATGGCCTTAAGAGGGAAACAAAAACTTGAAGCAGAATTAACTTTACGCAGTGGTCGAGTTGTTTGGGACCTGAATGCATTGAGTGCTCCTTTAGCAAAATAATAATCAAGGTCAAAGAGATCAAAAGTATAGGCAGATCCGGAATTTTCGCGATCTGCCTTTTTATTTATACCCGGTTCGTTGCTGTATAGTTCATACCTATATATGTTAAATGGCGGATAGGTAATTGACACTAAAACTAAGATTAGTTTTAACTAAAAAAGATTATAAATTTGACCAATATTGTAATGCTGAACAAGATAATTTTAAATATCTTAAAAATCGTTACAATTTAAATTCTCTAATTTATCTATGTCTTTATCCTTAAAAGAGTTTTTTGAATTGGGCTATTGGAAGATAGTTAAGCTTCTTTCTAAAAACCTGAATAACAATTCTCATTACAAATATTTTTACACCGTCAATTTTTCTCTAACCGAAGAATTTTATACCGATAAAAGAATTCTTGATATCGGTTGTGGTCCGAGAGGTTCATTAGAATGGGCAGAAATGGCAAAAGAGAGAATTGGACTAGATCCATTAGCAGAACAATACCTCAAAATGGGTGCTAAAGATCATAAAATGACTTATATCAAAGCATACGTTGAAAATATTCCATTCCCTGATAATTATTTTGATGTGATTTGCTCATTTAATTCTCTGGATCATGTGGATAATTTAGAATCTGCATGCAAGGAAATAAAAAGAACCTTAAAGAACAATGGATTATTTCTGTTAATGGTTGATATTCATACCATGCCCACATTAACAGAGCCTCAAACCATGAATTGGAACTTTATAAATGAACACTTTCCTGAATTTGAACTATTAGATGAGAAACATTTAGAGCGGACCGAAACTTTTAAAATTTACACCAATGTTAGAAATAGTAAACCAGTGAATAATTCCTCATCGAAAGGGGTATTGACTGCAAAAATTAAAAAGAAAATTTAGCTATACAATTTGTAAGAAATTGGCATTTAATAATTTTAAACAAAATTTAAGCATCAGATGTTCTGTTTGAATTGAAAAAAAATAGAAAAATCAATAATGAGATATTTTAGCAGTTTAACCTATAAGCTTTTAATGCTATTAACCATGCTTATTGCCAGCACATTAGTTGGGAATGCTAGTCTAGAATCAGGATTTAAATCTGCATATAAGCAATCTACACAGCTTAACGCTTTAAAAAATCCAATTTCAAATACATGGAATGGATTTGAAATTATCGAGTTTAAATTTGATGGTGTGGATGCCAAAATTGTATTTCCTAATCAGGCAAACCAAGCAAAAAACTGGATTTGGCGAACACAGTTTTGGGGGCATGAACCACAAACGGATATCGCCTTGTTAAACAAAGGATTTCATCTGGTGTATGTTGATGTTGTTGATCTTTATGGAAATAAAGTAGCGATAAACCGATTAAATGCATTTTATGCATTTCTAATCAAAAACTTCGGTTTAAATAAAAAAACTGTGCTCGAAGGAATGAGCAGAGGTGGTTTGGACGCCTATAACTGGGCTTCAGAAAATACAGATAAAGTTTTTTGCATCTATGCTGATGCACCTGTTTGCGACATTAAAAGTTGGCCCGGAGGCCTAGGTAAGGGCGAAGGCTCAAAAAACGATTGGCTGAAATGTCTGCAGGCATATAACTTGACTGAATTAACAGTAAAAGATTTCAAAGACATTCCTATTAATAATTGCGTTAAACTTGCAAAAGCTAAAATTCCACTGATAACTGTTTGCGGTGATGCCGATACGGTTGTACCCATTGAAGAAAACACAAATAAACTAGCAGAAGTTTACCGGGCTGCCGGTGGTAAAATTGAGCTGATCGTAAAAAAAGGAATAGGTCATCATCCACACAGTTTAAAAGACCCGATGCCAATTGTAGATTTCATTTTGAAAAATACAAGGAATTGAGTTTTACTTAATTTTTTCAATTGATATAAAGCAGATTAACTTACTATGATTAATCGTTTAATGTAACCCCATTTACTTACAGATTGGCTCAATTAGTTTAAAAATTCAGCCCCCTGTTTTTTCTTATCTTTGTAAATCATTACCATCTCATGAGCGATAATCAACTCTGCCCAAAATGCAAATCGGAATTTACCTATCCTGATCAAAATAGAATGATCTGTTCACAATGCTTCCATGAATGGGAACCAAGTGAAGAGTCAACTGTTGAAACAGATGATATTCTTAAAGTTCTAGATTCAAACGGCAATGAGTTGAAAGATGGAGATACGGTTATGGTCATAAAAGATCTTCCAGTTAAAGGTTCACCAAAACCTATAAAAGCCGGAACTAAAGTGAAAAACATTCATCTTTCCGAAGGCGACCATAACATCTCCTGCAAAATCGATGGATTCGGTTCAATGGCATTAAAATCAGAATTTGTTAAGAAAGTATAAATATTATTGCTCTTTACATGCACGTGCTATTGATACCATTCAACAAGCCATGGCGACTAAAAAAATAAATTAAATCTAATGTCATCCCGAATCCTGCCCTTCGGCAGCTGATGGACCTTTGTAGTTCTTGACACAATTTTAGCTCTGGGTATACAAAAAAAAACTCTCGCAAAGACGCAAAGACGCTTTGTATAACGGATAAAGTAATTTATTTAGGTCTAAAAAAAACTCATGCCGAAAGTTGCCCTTCGGCAGCTGATGGATCTTTGTAGTTCTTGACACAATTTTAGCTCTGGGTATACAAAAAAAA
>CAIJME010000051.1 GCA_903821625.1 uncultured Sphingobacteriales bacterium
TCTATCCTACCAGATCCATTTAGATTAAAGTAGTCGTGATGGGTCAAATTGATTGCCGTTGCTTTATCTGTAATTGCCTCCGTATCAATAATCAATTCATTTGCATCATTCAAAGAAAACCAGACCGAAACCTCCAGATTTCCGGGGTAACCTTCTTCATTATCATTGCTTAAGCATGACATTTTAAGCTTACCCTCAGAAAGTTGGTCTGAATTTTCGATATGCCATACCTTACTCTCAAAACCTTCAAAACCACCATGGATTTGATGAGGAGGCCTATTGGGTGATAATTGATATCTCTCACCGTCAATTACTATAGTTGCGTTACCTACCCTGTTAGCGTATCTGCCAACAATAGCGCCCAGGTAAGAGTTATTATTCAAGTATTCGGAAGATAAATATTGTTCCATCGTATCAAAACCAAGAACGATATCTAGTACATTTTCATCTCGGTCTGGGACTTTAAACGACTGTATAATAGTTCCTAAATTACTGATGCAAACCTCAACACCTGCTTTGTTTCTAAGAGTAAAAAGAAAAACATCTTCCCCCTTATGCTTAAACAAAGCCTCAGACTGTACTATCTTCATAATTTATATTTAGTATTTAGACCAGATTTAATCCAAGGGTTTAAAATACTGCAAAAACTTGAATAAAATATATAGCTCTTTCAATTCGAACAAGCTATTTTTGAACATGCGAAAATTAAAAACAGAAGAACTTGGCCGCGTGGGTATTGACGACTTCAAAAAGCAGGAAAAACTACCCCTTGTTGTAATTCTTGATCATGTACGAAGTATGCACAATATTGGTTCGATCTTTCGTACTTCAGATGGTTTTGCTATTGAAAAGATTTATCTGTGCGGAATTACTGCTCAACCACCGCATCGAGAAATTGAAAAAACAGCGCTTGGAGCTACTCAATCTATAGAATGGGCCTATTCAGCAGATGTTTGCGATGCAATTAAAGAGTTGAAAAACGATGGATACACAATCATTGCCATAGAACAGGCAGAAAACAGCACCATGCTCAATAATTATGATCCAGATAATTCAAAAAAATATGCACTAATTTTTGGCAATGAGGTAAATGGCGTAAGCGATGAAGCCATGAAATTGATCGATACCTGTATAGAGATCCCACAATTTGGCACCAAGCATTCTTTTAATATTGTGGTATCGGCAGGAATAGTGCTTTGGGACTTTTTTGCCAAATTAAAATTAAGTAGCTGAAAATAAGCACATTATAACCAGATGTATACTATAAAAAACACCCTGCCTTTCTCCATTCTGGATTAATGCAGGGTGCCAATAATTAGTATAAATTTATAAGTTCACATATTCAATGATTCGATCCTTGCTTGGTAAACTGGTTCGACCCATCAAGAACTCATCTGCTTTACGTGCAGCTTCCCTACCCTCAGAAATGGCCCAAACTACTAAAGATTGTCCACGTCTCATATCACCTGCTGCAAAAACTTTCTGAATATTAGTCTGGTATTTACCTTCAACTGCATTAACATTTCCTCTTGAGTCAAGTTCAAGTCCTGAGTTTTGAACAAGCCCATGATGCTGAGGATGAAGGAATCCCATAGCTAATAATATTAACTGGCAAGGAATTTCTCTTTCAGAACCTTCTACTTCATTAAACTTTACCGGACGGCCTAAAGAATCCAATTCCCAGCTTACATCAGAAACAAGAATTGCCCTTAGTTCACCGTTATCATTACCTAAAAATTCTTTGGTATTAATGCCCCAGAACCGTTCACATCCTTCTTCATGCGAGCTTGATGTTTTCAGAATCATTGGATAGGTTGGCCATGGCATATTCTCGTTGCGTTGAGCCGGTGGTTGTACCATGAGTTCAAACTGCTTGACTGAATTGGCATGTTGCCTGTTGGAGGTTCCTACACAATCAGATCCGGTATCACCACCACCAATTACCACTACATCCTTGCCTGTAGCAAGAATACGCTCACCCGGTATTGCAGAATTACTCACATTTTTATTCTGTTGCGTTAGGAAATCCATTGCAAAATGAATCCCTTTAAAATCACGACCCGGAATAGTTAAATTACGAGGAATAGTAGAGCCAGCCGCCATAATTACTGCGTCATGCTTGTCAATAAAGGCTTTCATATCCTCCTTTACTCCAATTTCAGTATTACAAATAAACGTAATGCCTTCCTGCTCCATGACATCCAAACGACGATCAATCACTGATTTTTCAAGTTTAAAATCAGGAATTCCGTAGCGCAATAAACCTCCCGGACGATCATCACGTTCATAAACAACTACTGTATGACCTGCTTTATTCATTTGAGCTGCTGCAGCTAATCCCGCAGGACCAGAACCTATGATAGCCACATTCTTACCCGATCTTGAAATTGGTGTATTCGGCTTCACAAAACCTTTAGAAAACGCAATTTCAATGATATGCTTTTCTATCTCTTCAATAGCTACTGCTGGTTTATTGATTCCAAGAACGCAGGCAGCCTCACAAGGTGCCGGACAAATACGACCTGTAAATTCGGGGAAATTATTAGTAGAAGCAAGAATAAGATAGGCATCTTCCCATTTACCCTGATAAACTGCATCATTGAACTCAGGAATAACATTCCCCAGTGGACAGCCTGAATGGCAGAAAGGAATTCCGCAATTCATACATCTTGCTGCTTGCTGATTTAGTTTTTCAGGCTCATACTCCTGAACAAATTCATTATAATTTTCTAATCGCTCGATAGGGGCAATTTTGTTAGGAAGCTCCCTGTCATACTCTTTAAATCCTGTAACTTTTCCCATTATCCTGCTGATTGTTGTAATTGTTGTTGCTGTAAAACCTTTTTGTACTCTGAAGGGAACACTTTTATAAATGATTTAGACGCATTATCCCAGTCATCAAGAATATATCTAGCGACCTGACTTTGGGTAAGTTGGAAGTGCTTATTGAGCAAAATCAAGATCTCTTCTACATCTTTAGGAGTAAGCGGATCCAATTCTACCATTTCGGTATTACAATTACTCATAAAAGAATGATCGGCATCATAGACCCAGGCTATACCACCGCTCATTCCAGCAGCAAAGTTACGTCCTGTTTTACCCAGTATTAGGGCTCTTCCGCCTGTCATGTATTCACATCCATGATCACCAACGCCTTCAACCACTGCTATTGCACCAGAATTTCTAACTGCAAAACGCTCACCTGCCTGACCTCTGACAAATAATTCACCCGATGTTGCTCCATAAAGTGCCACATTTCCAATGATGATATTATCCTGTGACAAAACCTTACTCTGTATAGACGGATAAATGGACAGCTGAGCACCTGATAGACCTTTTCCAACATAATCATTAGCCTCACCGGTTAATTCAAATGAAATACCCTTAGTACAAAATGCACCAAAACTCTGTCCGGCAGAACCTGTAAACTTATAATTTATGGTATTATGAGGTAAACCTGCTGACTGATATTTCTTAGTAATCTCATTGGATAGTAATGTGCCGGTAGTACGATCTGTATTTTTAATATCAAAATCTGCAAATACAGGTTCTTTTGTATCTATGGCATTTTGAGCTTGTTCCAATAGTTTCCAATCCAGTATATTTTCTAGATTATGATCCTGTTTCTCACTATTATAGAGGGTCATACCCGATGGATTATCCATAGCGTATAGAATATCTGAGAGATCGATGTTTTTAACTTTCCAATGATCTACATCATCTCGCATTTTAAGAAGCTGAACCTTTCCAACCATATCATTGACGGTTCTGAATCCCAGTTCAGCCATAATCTCACGTAATTCTTCGGCAATAAATCTGAATAGATTAACGATGTGCTCCGGCTTACCTGAAAACAGTTTCCTTAACTCTGGATCCTGGGTTGCAACACCAACAGGGCAAGTATTCAAATGACATTTACGCATCATGATACAACCACCGGCAACCAGAGCTGCGGTAGCAACACCCCATTCTTCTGCACCCAAAAGGGTAGCGATGGCAATATCCTTACCCGTTTTTAACTGCCCGTCGGTTTGAAGTACTACTCTGCTTCTTAATTTATTCTTTACTAATGTTTGCTGAGCCTCTGCAAGTCCAAGTTCCCAAGGCAAACCAGCATGCTTGATGGATGTTAATGGAGAAGCTCCTGTTCCACCATCATGGCCAGAGATAAGGATTACATCAGCATGCGCTTTTGCCACACCAGCTGCAATGGTACCTACACCTGCTTTAGAAACAAGTTTTACGCTTATTCTTGCCGCACGATTTGCATTTTTTAAGTCAAAGATCAGCTGAGCAAGATCTTCAATTGAATAGATGTCATGATGTGGAGGTGGAGAAATCAATCCTACACCGGGAGTTGCATGACGAACCTTTGCGATCCAATCATCCACTTTATCTCCTGGTAACTGACCACCTTCGCCGGGTTTAGCACCCTGAGCCATTTTTATCTGTAATTCATCTGCATTGGTCAGGTAGTTTGCAGTAACACCAAACCGACCGGATGCGATCTGCTTAATTGCTGAACGCATAGAACCTCCATCTGCTAAAGTCTCATATCTCAATTCATCCTCTCCACCTTCGCCCGTATTACTTTTTGCACCAATGCTATTCATTGCAATAGCAAGAGTACTGTGCGCTTCATGTGAGATAGATCCGAATGACATCGCACCGGTTGCAAATCGTTTAAGAATAGTTTCTACAGGTTCAACTTCATCTAGAGGAACCGGCTGACGGTGATGTGCAAAATCAAGCATACCACGAATAGTATACAAGGAATCAGTTTGTTTATTAATATGCTGGGCATATTTTTTATACACTTCGTAATTATTGGTTCTGGTTGAATTCTGCAATAAATGAACGGTTTCAGGATTAAAAAGATGAGCTTCACCCTTTCTTTTCCATTGATAGACACCACCTTCAGGCAGTAATTTGGCTTCAACGCCTGTGCGTCTGAAACCCTGGTTATGCTTGCGCAATGCTTCCTCAGCTAGATCGTCAAGCCCCATGCCACTTATACGTGAAACGGCTCCTGTAAAATACTTTTCAATTACATCCTGATTTAGTCCGATGATCTCAAAAATCTGAGCTCCATGATAAGACTGAAGTGTAGATATTCCCATTTTAGAAAATATCTTTAAAAGCCCATCATTAATAGATTTAGTATAGTTTTTATATAAATCCTTCAATTCCAATTGAGTATCTAGCTTCTCATCAGTTTTTAGTTTACGGATAGTTGCACGTGCAAGATAAGGGTTAACCGCAGTTGCACCGAAAGCGATGAGGCATGCAAAATGGTGAACTTCCCAAACATCACCTGCTTCAACCATGATTCCTACGGCACCACGAAGTCCTTTTTTGATCAGGTGATGATGTACCGCAGAAACAGCGAGCAATGAAGGAATTGGTGCATGCTCTGAGTCAATTGCACGATCTGAAAGAATCAATACCTCAAAACCATCATGAACGGCATCTTCAGCATATCTGCATAATCGATCTAAACCTCTTTGCAAAGAACCTGATTGTCCGTCAGCTTTAAAATAAGTCTGCAATGTTTTAGCCTGAAAAGATCCGGTATCAATACTTCTGATCTTTTCGAGATCCGTATTGCTTAATACAGGGTGAGGTAATGCCACACAATGACAATGCATTTGATCTTCATCAAGAATATTACCATTATTGCCCATAAATCCGGCAAGACTCATGACCAGACGCTCACGAATTGGGTCAATGGGCGGATTGGTTACCTGTGCAAACAATTGCTTAAAGTAATTTGCAAGGTGTTGAGGCCGGTCAGAAAACACTGCCAATGGAGTATCAGTACCCATAGAACCAATTGCTTCCTTGCCAGTAAGTGCCATCGGCATAATTAGGGTTTCAATATCCTCACGAGAAAAACCAAAAACCTGCTGATACTTAAAGGTTGATTCATTGGATAATAGTGTAAAGGCTACTCTAGGCTCATCCAGGTCTTCTAGTCTGATCTTATATTTTTCAAGCCAGGTTCCGTAGGGTTGTTGTGCAGTAATTTCCTTTTTTATCTCTTCATCTTCAATAATTTCACCTTTCACGGTATCCACAACCAACATCTTACCTGGCTGTAAACGACCTTTCTTAATTACTTTTGACTCATCAACTGGTAAAACACCTGCTTCAGAAGCAACAATGATCTGATCATCACTGGTAATCACAAAACGCTGTGGACGAAGCCCATTACGGTCGAGCGTAGCACCAATTAAATGACCATCTGTAAAGGCAATAGCTGCTGGTCCATCCCATGGTTCGATTAATGTTGCATGGTATTCATAAAATGCCTTTGTAGCAGGATCCATTTGCTCGTTGCCATCCCATGCTTCAGGGATAAGCATCATCATAACATGTGGCAATGAACGTCCACAATGGAATAACAACTCGATCACATTATCAAGGCAGGCAGAATCTGATTGATTATTATCGATAACTGGCAAAAGCATATCCATCTCCTCTTTTGAGAAAAATGGAGAAGCAAAAGAGCGAATGCCAGAGTAAAACCAGTTTAAATTACCCTTAAGCGTATTGATCTCACCGTTATGGGCAATAAACCTAAAAGGTTGTGCCAAACGCCAAGATGGAAAAGTATTGGTAGAAAAACGTGAATGAATCATACCAAAAGCAGAAGTCAAATTAGCCTCGTTCAGATCAGGAAAATAGATCCGAACCTGACTACTGGTAAACTCTCCTTTGTAAATAATGACATTCTGAGATAGTGAAACAATATAAAATTGCTGCTCTGCTCCTATTACAGTTTCTCTTACTGATTTAGTTATATGGTTTTTAAGTACATATAATTTACGCTCAAAATCTTCAGGAGTATGAATATTGGCAGGTTTAGAGATAAAGACCTGCTCGATATCCGGCTCAGAAGAAAAAGCAGCTTCACCAATGATACCTGCATTAACGGGAACCTTCCGGTATCCCATTATCGTTAAACCTAGCTTTTCTGCTGCCTTAGCAATCGCCATGCGGCAAGCTTCTTTAATTGTTGACTTTTTAGGCAGAAAAATCATTCCTACCCCGTAACTACCCGCTTTATCTAGTTTGATATTAAACTTAAGAGCTTCTTGTTTAAAAAAATCATGAGGAATCTGAATTAATATCCCAGCCCCATCACCTGAATCCGGATCACAACCGCATGCACCGCGGTGTTCCATATTTTCTAAAATAGTAAGCGCATCACTCACAATTTGATGTGATTTTTTTCCCTTAATATTTGCAATAAAACCAACTCCACAGGCATCATGCTCCATTGAAGAGTTGTATAAACCTTGTGTTTGGGTATTCGTATTTGTCATCAAAAATTTAATATTTATAAGCTCACTAAAATAAGAAAAAGCGATATCATTACTTAATTAACAATGATTTTTATCATTAAATCAAAAAATATCATTTTATTTTAACAAAATTATAATATTTGTAATTTATTGGCAATATTGTTGCCAAAATGATATTTCACAAATCAGTTTTATACCTAAAGGGCTATATTTCCTTTTTTTTTTTACTTTTGTGACGGGCAAGTCTTTTACGACCAGCTCCCTTTGAACTCCCCCAGGGTGGGAACGCAGCAAGGGTAGAAGGTTGTAGCGGTGCGATAAAAGGTGCTTGCCCATTTTTTTAAATTTGTCGATTAGATAATTTGTCGATTTGTCAATGACTACAAAAATCCCACTTCAGGATAATATTATAGTAGAAAAGACATTTCAATTTTCCGTTAAGATTCTTAAATTTTCACCAACCTTACAGGATCTAAAACAGTTTGTTTTAGCAAATCAATTATTGCGATCGGGAATGTCGATTGGTGCAAATACCAGAGAGGCTCAGAATGCAGAAAGCAAAGCCGATTTTATACATAAATTTAAGATAGCGGCAAAGGAAGCCGATGAAACAGAATATTGGCTATTATTGGCAAATGAAATAGCAAAAGATCGGCTTATTCAACAATTATTAGATGATTTAAAGATCATTCAAAAAATAATAACAAAAATAATTGCCACTACAAAGAACCAAGTAGCAAATAAACAAGTTAACAAATCAATAAATTTATAAATTTAAGCTGAAGTTTAGTAAATGAAATAATCATGATTGGTATTCGGAATCCAATTGACAAATTAACAAATAGACAAATTAACAAATTAGAAAAATGAAATTTTTCATAGACACCGCAAATCTTGCCCAGATCAAAGAAGCCCAGGCACTCGGTATTTTAGATGGAGTAACCACCAATCCTAGCCTGATGGCTAAAGAGGGCATTACAGGTCATCAAAATGTAATCAATCATTACAAAGCTATTTGTGCTTTGGTAGATGGAGATGTGAGTGCAGAAGTTATTGCTACCGACTTTGAAAATATGGTCAAAGAGGGCGAAATACTAGCTGCTCTAGATCCAAAAATCGTAGTAAAAGTACCGATGATTGCTGAAGGAATAAAAGCGATAAAATACTTTAGTTCTAAAGGTATCAAAACCAATTGTACCCTGGTATTTTCGTCAGGGCAGGCACTTCTAGCTGCTAAAGTTGGTGCTACTTATGTTTCTCCATTTATTGGTCGTTTAGATGATGTTTCAACCGATGGTTTGACCTTAATTGAAGACATTCGACTTATCTATGATAATTATGGATTCGAAACACAGATACTTGCTGCTTCGGTTCGTCATCCAATGCATATCATTAACTGCGCTAAAATAGGTGCTGATGTAATTACAGGGCCATTATCTGCAATGATTGCCCTATCAAAACACCCATTGACTGACAGCGGATTGGCTCAGTTTTTGGCTGACCATGCAAAGGCGGCAGGGAAAAGCTGAAAGGGGAAAGCTGAAAGGGGAAAGCCTAAAGGGGAAAGCTAAAAGCTGAAAGCTTAGAGCAGAAAGATGAAAGGGTTTAAACATGTACATCATGCTAAACCTTTATACTCTTTAAATGAAGAAGTGCTTATAGATTACTTAAGAACTGAACCACCAGGAACTACTAAATAGTATTGAGTACTGAGTATTGAGTACTAACCAACTAATTACTAACTAACTAACTACTAAATAGTATTGAGTATTGCGATAATTTAGCTTCATTTCATAGCAGCACCTCAGACTTCATACTTCAGTCCTCATACTTCAGACCTCAGACCTCAGACTTCAGACCTCAGACCTCAGACAACTGACAACTGACAACTGACAACAGTTCTACCTAATTAACCTCAAAACATCCCCAATCGGTTGGTCACTATCAATCAATATCCCAGTAACTCCTGCAGCTTCGCCTGCTATAACATCTCGTTCACGGTCACCAATAAAATAAGATTGAGAAGCATCGATTCCAAAACGGGCAAGTGCTTTTTCAAGCATCAATGATCCCGGCTTACGACATAAACATTTGCCATTATACTCCGGATGATGATTGCAATAATATACCTCAGAGATCAACACACCCTGTTCTGCATAAGTAGTTATTAATTGAGTATGCATTTGATCAAGAACATTTGCTGAATACCAACCCTTGGCTAAACCACCCTGATTGGTAATCACGATCAATAGATATCCCCTATCCTGCAATTCTTTTAAAGCTGTAAAATTATGTTCAAGTACTTTAAAATCCTCAAAACGACACACATAATCGCCTAATTCCTTATTTAATACTCCATCTCGATCCAGAAAAACAGCTTTATTCATACTAATATTAAAGTTTCTGAGCTTTTATTGCTTAATTTCTACAATTTCAAATATCAGTAAAAGAAGTATCTTTAACCTATGAAAATCTAATCAAATTCAATATGTCTGAAACAAGTACAAAAAAAGAGTTTAAACCCTATGTGCCATCCAGCAGTTCTGTTGCTGAATTTACTATTAAATCAGTTGTATTAGGAGCCATTTTCGGGATTATATTTGGAGCGGCAACCGTATATCTAGCCTTGAAAGCTGGATTGACCGTTTCGGCTTCCATTCCAATTGCGGTGCTTGCCATTTCAATTGGCAGAAAGTTTTTTAAAACAACCATTCTTGAGAACAACATTATACAAACCACTGGTTCGGCCGGAGAATCTATTGCAGCCGGAGTTGTTTTTACCTTACCTGGTTTTCTATTTTTATCAGCCGGAAGTAACAGTGAATCATTCTTTTCGTATTGGCCAATTTTTTTCCTTGCTGCATTAGGAGGAATTCTAGGTACATTAATGATGATCCCATTACGAAAATCATTAATTGTTGACGAACATGAAAGTTTACCTTACCCAGAAGGCACAGCTTGTGCTTCAGTTTTAATTGCTGGCGAAAAAGGTGGCGATTTTGCAAAAACAGCGTATTACGGACTTGCTTTTGCTTTTGGTTATGCCATTCTACAAAAGGTATTTCATTTAATAGCTGAAGCA
>CAIJME010000052.1 GCA_903821625.1 uncultured Sphingobacteriales bacterium
ATATCATACTTAATAAAATTTATAAGAAATTATAAATCTAATTAATAGCCATCAGGGGTATTTGCTTTTACAAGTTAAATGGTAGAGAAAATGGAGGAAATGCGAGAATTGTTGTACCTATGTTGTACCTGTAAAACAAAATACCCCATAAGCTATTGACTTACAGGGTATTAATCGAGTGTTTGCGGACCGGACGGGACTCGAACCCGCGACCTCCGCCGTGACAGGGCGGCATTCTAACCAGCTGAACTACCGATCCTCACTATCTTAATATCTCCACTTAGGGTTAATCCTGCAAACACAGGAAAGATACTGTTTATTTTGTGCTATGCACCTTACTATGTGATTCCGCTGGGATTCCCCGTTTTTAAACGGGATAAACTTCTCATCCCAGAGAAATTATTTTACTCGTGCTAAGCACGTTTTCTGTGATCCCGCTGGGATTCGAACCCAGGACCACTACATTAAAAGTGTAATGCTCTACCAGCTGAGCTACGGAATCATCCTTTTTAGATTAACGTAATCGTTTTTCTTAAAAGTGAGGCAAATATACGGGATTAACCTATATGGTGCAAATAATAAAAAGCTAAATTTCCCTTATGTACCTAACCTGCTTATTTTCAATTATTAACAATGCAAATGATAAAGATTCCAGCATCAAAAGCCTTAATCTTATTAGGCAATTGAACCTTCTTTCATCTTTTCTGCATTCTCTGCAAGCTGTAATTGATCAATTACCTCTTGAATATCGCCATTCATTACATTGGGAAGATTATAAATTGTTAAGCCAATACGGTGTTCTGTAACCCTTCCTTGAGGATAGTTATACGTACGGATTTTTGCAGAACGATCGCCGGTGGCAACCATAGTTTTACGCTTTTTAGAGGTTTCTTCGAGCATCTTTGCATGCTCTAATTCATAAACCCTACTCCGAAGAACACCAAATGCTTTATCAAAATTCTTTAACTGCGACTTCTGATCCTGACACTGCGCCACAATCCCGGTAGGAAGATGGGTTAAACGAACTGCAGAATAAGTGGTATTAACAGACTGACCACCTGGCCCCGATGAACAGAAAAGATCTTTGCGCACATCATTCATGCTGATTTGAACATCAAACTCATCTGCCTCTGGCAATACCACTACAGATGCCGCCGATGTGTGCACACGACCAGCAGTTTCAGTATCTGGAACGCGCTGCACCCGGTGAACACCTGATTCATATTTCAACTGCCCATAGGCATCTTCACCTGTCACATTAAATACAACTTCCTTATATCCTCCGGCAGTTCCTTCAGTCACGTCAACAACCTCCATACGCCAGCCCTTACGTTCGCAATAACGGGTATACATTCGGTAAAGATCTCCAGCAAAAAGCGCCGCCTCATCACCTCCTGTTCCTCCACGAATCTCCACAATTGCATTCTTACTGTCTTCAGGATCTTGTGGAATAAGCATTACACGAATTTTTTCTTCAAGCTGCTCTTGCTGAGGCACTAATTCGTCGAGCTCCATTTTGGCCATTTCACGCAATTCTTCATCCTTCTCATTAGAAAGCAGACTCTTATTTGCATCAATATTGCTGATTACATTGCTGTAAATTTTATACTCATCAACAATCTTGGTCAAGTCTTTATATTCCTTATTCAACTGAGCAAAACGCTTCATATCGCTCATCGTTGCCGGATTACTCAGCTCGCGCTCAACTTCCTGCCAGCGTTCCTTAATATATTCTAATTTTTGTAACATAGTATTGGTTGAAATATCCTGTTTTAAGGACTGAAATTACGGGCCTGAAATCAAGGCCTCAAAAATACGCCTTTTTTGGATAATAATTGAAGGTTAAACGAAATCAGAAACAGGTCGGCTTTATTTTGATAGACAAAAATCAGGATGAATGCTTTTCAAAATACCGCAATTCAAGTTTTTCACCATCAAACACGGCGTACGAATTGAAATTGATCCACTCGCCCAGATTGATATACTTACTAGAGCCCAGCTGAATTTCTAAAGGTAAATGCCTATGCCCAAAGATTAAGAAATCGAAGTGCTCTTGCAGTAGCAAATCTTTTGAATAGCTAACTAGCCACTCTTTCGAAAGGTCTGTAAACTCCTCTTTTTTATTATTCTGAAGCCTACTTTGCATAGACCACTTTGTTGCAATTCCAACACCCAGATTTGGATGGATTCTAGCAAACAGCCATTGGCAAAAATTACTCCTAAATATTTTTTTCAGAAACTTATAGTTAGCATCGCCAGGACCAAGACCATCGCCATGATGCAGAAAAAATCTCTTCCCATTTCTTTCCAGAATCAGTTCATCTGATATAATCTGTACTCCAAGTTCTTTTTTGAAATAATCGAACATCCACGTATCGTGATTGCCTTTAAAAAAGTAAATCTTGATGCCAGAATCTACTAACTCAGCAATTTTGCCCTGAAACCGGATAAAGCCTTTAGGAATTACCGCCTCATACTCAAACCAGAAATCAAAAATATCTCCAATTAGGTAAATC
This sequence comes from uncultured Sphingobacteriales bacterium, assembly GCA_903821625.1. Classification (GTDB taxonomy): domain Bacteria; phylum Bacteroidota; class Bacteroidia; order Sphingobacteriales; family Sphingobacteriaceae; genus Daejeonella. The sequence continues at coordinate 2,517 of CAIJME010000052.1, forward strand.
TCACTTGCTTCATGTCTGATCTGCTCAAGCCACCTAACCACACGGTCTTCGCGCTCTCGACTAGTGCGATGATCCGGTACTCCAAAATGAAAATCGGAGGCGAAAAATATTTTATTGGCTGACATGACTCAAAAATACATAAAATTTATTTTGAGCCTGCTACTAAGGTGAACGTTAGTGGGGGTTATGAACGTTCATCCACAAACGGCTACGTACAGGACTATAATTTTTGTTTTGAAATGAAATTAGAGCTAACACCCTGTCCAATGCCGCGGCTATGAGCGGAAGAAAATCATGAATGGTAGGCAGCTAAATCCAGGCACAGGAGAATTTATATCAATATTAAACAAATCGTCCATTCACTGAACCTCCGTTCACCTCTCCTCCGCCTTGACTGGTGCGGCAATTACAGTCCTAGCCCTCGCAGAACCTTTCATAGCAGCAGGCGCAGCGGTAGCGTTTTGGTCCTTTTTTGCTACAGAAAAAGGACTAAGCCCCCGCGGCTATGAGCGGAAGAAAATTATGAATGGAATTAGCTAACTCCTGGCACAGGAAAACTTCGTTCAATCTTAAACAAATCGTCCATTCACTGAACCTCCGTTCAACTCTCTTCCGCCTTGACTGGTGCGGCAATTA
>CAIJME010000053.1 GCA_903821625.1 uncultured Sphingobacteriales bacterium
TACCCAGTTGATCTTCGGTAATATATGACAAGTCTTTTGAAATGTATAGTTGTGTTTCTAATTCAAATAATGAACCTCTTGCAATTGATAGAAATTGTATAGTCTCTTTTTTATGTTGTCTGCCACAACCCTCAGCAATATTTGATGGTACCGAAACAACACATCGTCTGATTTGTGAAACTATACCAAATTGTTCTGATTTTGGAAATTTAGCAGAAAGTTCATAAACATGCGAAGCTAATGCCCGGGAATGTTTCCATACATCTAACTCCGTATATTTCTGATAAGCACCCATTTTCATCTAACCACTAAATAGTATTGAGTATTTAGTACTACCTAACCAACTAACCAACTAACCATCTAACCAACAAAAATCAATACCCCAAATTCGGACTCAACCACCGCTCCACATCCTCTAGTGGCATATTCTTGCGAACAGCGTAATCTTCTACCTGATCTTTGCTGATCTTCCCTAATCCAAAATAGCGGGACTGAGGGTGGGCAAAATAGAAACCGCTGACTGCTGCTGTTGGATACATTGCAAAGCTCTCAGTTAAGTGTATAGTGGTTGCATTTTCTGCATCCAGAATTTCAAATAAAGTTTCTTTTTCGGTATGATCTGGGCATGCGGGATAACCTGGGGCCGGACGAATACCGGTGTATTTTTCCTTGATCAGTTCTTCAGAACTTAATACTTCATCCTGAGAATAGGCCCAGAATTCCTTTCTTACCAATTCATGCATACGTTCTGCGAATGCTTCAGCAAGTCTGTCGGCAAGTGCTTTGACCATAATACTGTTATAGTCGTCATAATTTTTTTCGAAAACGGCAACTAGTTCATCACAGCCAATACCGGTTGTTACAGCAAAACCGCCCCAATAGTCGGCAATGCCTGATTCTTTGGGTGCAATAAAATCAGATAAAGCATAATAGGGTTCACCGTCTGCTTTCTCTGATTGCTGACGCAGGGTATGGATCGTTTTATAAACCTGAGTTCTACTTTCATCAGTATAAAGTTCGATATCATCACCCACAGCGTTAGCTGGCCAGAATCCAATCACACCTTTAGCTTTCAGAGATTGATCAGCGATGATTTTATCCAATAAGACTCGGGCTTCATCGTATAATTTTTTAGCTTCCACTCCTACAAAATCATCTTCAAAGATGCGCGGGAAGCTGCCTCTTAGCTCCCAGGTATGGAAAAATGGGGTCCAATCGATATATGGGACTAGCTCTTCTAAAGAAAAATCGGCGAATATTTTAGTTCCTAAAAATTTTGGTTTTTGAACTGCAGGAAGACTCAGGTCTAGTTGAAATTTTGCTGTTCTGGCTTCTTCAATAGTTTTGAACTGTTTGTCAGATTTCTTATTTAAATGACTCTCTCTGGCCTTATCATACTCTTCTCGTATAGAGCTGATGTAGGCATCCCTATTATCATCACTCATTAGCGTGCTGCATACGGTTACACTTCTTGAAGCATCGAGAACATGTACTGCCGGACCAGAATAATTGGGTGCCACCTTTACGGCTGCATGGATTCGGGAGGTTGTTGCTCCTCCAATAATTAGTGGAATAGTAAATCCTTGTCTTTCCATTTCTTTAGCGAAATGCACCATTTCGTCAAGTGATGGGGTGATCAGTCCGCTAAGTCCGATAATATCCACATTTTCAGCTTTCGCTGTTTCAATGATTTTTTGTGCCGGAACCATCACGCCAAGGTCAATTACCTCGAAGTTATTACATGCCAGAACAACTCCAACAATGTTTTTACCGATATCATGAACATCCCCTTTTACGGTTGCCAATAATACTTTGCCGGCATTTTTTCGCTGATTACTATCCGCATTATTCAGTTTTTCCTCTTCGATAAAGGGCAGGAGATAGGCTACTGCTTTCTTCATCACCCGGGCAGATTTAACAACTTGTGGAAGAAACATTTTTCCTTGACCGAACAAATCGCCTACTATTCCCATTCCATCCATCAGGGGTCCTTCAATCACTTCTAGGGGTTTAGCATATTTTTGGCGAGCCTCTTCAACATCATCGTCTAGGTAATCAATGATACCTTTAACAAGGGAATGCGAGAGTCTTGATTCGACACTATTTTTACGCCATTCTTCATCTTTTACAATTACTTTGCCTGTCGTTTTAATGGTATCTGCAAAATCAACCAGGCGTTCAGTGGCATCCGGTCTGCGGTTAAGTAATACGTCTTCAACCAGCTCGAGAAGATCTTTAGGGATCTCTTCATAAACCTCAAGCATGCCGGCATTCACAATGCCCATGTCTAGACCTGCTTTAATTGCATGGTACAAAAAAGCAGAGTGCATCGCTTCCCTAACCGTATTATTGCCTCTAAAAGAGAATGAAATATTACTCACTCCACCACTAACTTTTGCTAGAGGAAGATTTTGTTTAATCCAGCGTGTAGCCTCAATAAAATCGACGGCATAATTGTTATGTTCTTCGAGACCAGTAGCAACGGTCAAGATGTTCGGATCAAAAATTATATCTTGAGGCGGGAAATTGACCTCATTAACTAAGATATCGTATGACCGCTGACATATTTCTTTACGTCTTTCTAATGAATCGGCCTGTCCAGATTCATCAAAGGCCATAACCACTACCGCGGCACCATATTGACGGATCTTTCCAGCATAGGTTTTAAATGCTTCCTCGCCCTCTTTCAGGGAGATAGAATTCACAATTCCTTTACCTTGAAGGCACTTTAATCCGGCTTCAATTACACTCCATTTAGAGGAATCGACCATGATTGGAAGTTTAGAAATATCCGGTTCTGAGGCAATTAGATTCAAAAATTTGACCATGGCTGCTTCAGAATCAAGCATTCCTTCGTCCATGTTCACGTCAATGATTTGGGCACCACCTTCAACCTGCTGGCGCGCCACAGATAAGGCCTCATCGAAGTTCCCGCTTAAAATAAGTTTGGAGAATTTAGGCGATCCGGTAATGTTAGTCCGCTCACCAATATTCACAAAATTGGTTTCAGGTGTCAATGTTACTGGTTCAAGTCCGCTAAGCCTCAGAAAAGGTTCTGGAACAGGAGGAACCCTTGGAGGGAATTTCGCTGCTTTATCAGCAATACATTTGATATGTTCAGGAGTAGTTCCACAACATCCACCAACAATATTAACAAATCCATTTGCCATAAAATCTTCCACTAGGTGGGCAGTTTCATGTGGCAATTCATCATAAGCCCCAAATTCATTCGGAAGCCCGGCATTGGGATAAGCTGAAATAAAACAAGAAGCTTTTGCAGAAAGCTCTTCAATATGCGGGCGCATATCTTTTGCACCCAGCGCACAATTCAGTCCGATGCTCAGCAAGTTAGCATGATTTAAGGAGTTCAAAAATGCTTCAACGGTTTGGCCGGATAAGGTTCTTCCGCTGGCATCAGTGATGGTTCCTGAGATCATGATATCGATCTTTTTGCCACTTTCATTTTCATAGTTTTTGGCTGCGAATAGGGCGGCTTTTGTGATCAGGGTATCGGTTATGGTTTCGAATAAGAGCACATCAGCACCACCTTCAATTAGTCCTTTTACCTGCTCATAATAGGCATCCACAAGTTCATCAAATGATACGGCCCGATATCCGGGATCATTTACATCTGGCGACATAGAGGCCATTTTAGTTGTTGGGCCTAGGGCGCCGGCAACAAAACGAGGTTTTTCTGGATTTTTGAGAGTATACTCTGTTGCAATTTCTTTGGCTATTCGTGCGCCTTCAAAGCTCATCTCATACGAGAGGTCTTCCATCTGATAATCAGCCATGGAAATACGTTGAGTGCTGAAGGTATTGGTTTCAATAATATCGGCACCTGCTTCCAGGTATTCAGCATGGATTGCTTTAATAATATCGGGACGCGTTATATTTAAGAGATCATTATTGCCTCTAACATCACATGGGTGATTTTTGAAGCGTTCGCCTCTGAAATCTTCTTCTGTTAATTGATAGCGCTGGATCATGGTACCCATTGCCCCGTCAATAACTAGTATTCGTTTTTTTAATTCTTCTCTAATCATTAAGTATAGCGTAATGCGTCTAGGGTATTGAGATATAAATCGGTTAAACCCCTAAAAATTAAAACAAGTACTAATTTAAAGTGTTGCAATACGCAATACTCAAATCTCAATACTCAGCTTGGCTTATCTTCGAAAAGTCGGTATTCATTGACTTTAACTTATCTTTTCCCACAAATGCGGAATAGAATGTAGCACCTTGTTAGCACAGGTTGCTAAGACTTCGCAGGGTCTAATCCCTCCGTCTTTCTGAATAAGCAGTGCAAAAGTGCAAGATAATTTGATGAAATGCAAATGTAAGGGTGTGTTATCGGTTAACGGTTGTCGGTTATCAGTTGTCAGTTATCAGTTGTCAGTTGTCAGATTTGGGTACGTTAGTCAGACAACAGTTAACAGACAACTGGAGCCAAGAACCAAGAGCCAAGAACAAAGACAGTGCGGTGCTAATTGAAATTTTCTGCTTCTTTCAGACCTCAGTCCTCAGTCCTCATACCTCCGACCTCAGTCCTCCGACCTCATACCTTTACTTTTTTCCGCCAAATAAACGGAGTAACATCAAAAACATGTTGATGAAATCAAGATATAAGGTTAAGGCCCCCATAATCACCATTTTATTTGCCGAGGCATCACCGTATTCAATTCCAGCAGCAATACGTTTAAGTCGCTGCATATCGTAGGCGGTTAAACCCACGAATAGAGCAACGCCTATAAAGCTGATAATATAATCTAATTGGCTGCTTCCTAAAAAGAAGTTGACTACGCTTGCAATGACGATTCCTACTAAAGCCATCATCAAAATGGAGCCGAATTTGGTAAGATCTTGCTCAGTGGTATAACCTGCAAAAGCCATTACTCCAAATAGTAGAGAAGCGGATATAAAACATCCTAAGACCGATGAGGATGTATAAACCAATAAAATATAACTTAAACTTATGCCGGTTGCTGCAGAGTACAATACAAAAATTAATGCCAATGCTGGAAATGAAAGCCGGTTCATTCCGAATGACATGACCAAAACAAAGGCTAGCGGCGCAAACATAGCTACTGTTCCAAGGGTAGTTCTACCTCCAGTTTCGGTATCGATTAGCATACTTAATAACGCATCATCCGAAGAGAAAAACCATGCGAATCCTGCTGATAGGGCAAGAGCAATGAACATCCATAAAAATACATTGGGTAGAAAATTTCTGGAGGTTATTCCACCTTCACGCTGTACTATTGGGTCGTTGTTATACTGGTAAACTGTTTCTTTTTGTGACATCTTAAAATTGTTTTTATCGAAATTAATACAATTGATCTTTACTTGTGTTATCCGAACGTAAAAGTTTACTAATAATTCCCCCTTTTTACTTATAACCTACTACTTATAACTTAAAACTTCCCCCTACTCCAGCCTTCTACCTAACTCCCTTTCAACATTTTTAAATAACTGAATAGGTTTCAGGTTACGCCATACCATATCATCTAGGTTGCCACCAAGGTTGATGTAATAATCAATATTATTTCTTTTGAACTCGCTGATTACGTGTTCTCTAAAGTTTATTCCGGCTATCCAGCCATCTTCAACATCCTGAAACCATTCTTCATAATAACAATCATCAGAAGAATGAAAGTTAAGGACATTCTCTCCAATTAGTATGAATTTATTGAGTCCTTCATCAACCATCAGCTCAATGATTTCTCTTTTCAGCGTCATGATATCATTATGAAGGGCATCATTCCACTCTCCTATAAATTCAATGATAGAAAATCCAAGATCATAGTCAGAATATAAAACCTTAAGGTAGAGCGTTTGAGAACCAAAGAAATCCCATTGCGGGTGGATCAGGTAATTATAAATCTGCTTGTCAAATTCAAATTCGCTGTATTTTGTATCAAAAAATGGCGAAACAGGATCTTCAGAAGCGATATAATCGTCTCTCCATCGGTAATATGGTTCTATTTCATGCATAAGAAATTGCCAGATTATAGTTTTGTCGGAGCATTTTCAACGGCTTTACGTACGCTTCCGTAGGTATCAAGTAAGGTTTGCGCAGTTTTTTCATCCAGGTTTGTTTCTTGCATCACCATATTTACGGCACGTTCAACCAATTTAACATTGGTAAGTTGCATATCAACCATTTTATTGCCTTTAACCCTACCAAGCCTGATCATTGAAGTGGTGCTGATCATGTTCAAAACCAGTTTCTGCGCAGTTCCTGATTTCATGCGTGTAGAGCCAGTTACAAATTCAGGCCCAACAACTACCTCGATCGGGTATTTTGCAACTACAGCAACTGGGCTACCTGCATTACAAACAATACATCCAGTTTCTACTCCATTGTCATTGGCTTTTTTCAGACCACCAATCACATAGGGTGTTGTTCCAGAAGCTGCGATACCAATCAAAACGTCTTTATCTGAGATATTAAATTCCAGAAGATCTTTCCAGGCTTGCTCCGAATTATCCTCTGCATTTTCAACTGCCCTTCTGATAGCCTTATCTCCACCGGCTATGATGCCAACAACCATATCAAATGGAACGCCATAAGTTGGCGGGCATTCAGAAGCGTCCAGAATCCCAAGGCGACCACTTGTGCCAGCGCCAATATAAAACAGACGACCTCCCTTGCTTACCTTATCAACAATCGCATTCACTAACTTTTCAATTTCGGGAATTACTTTTTCAACAGCTAATGGTACTGTTTTATCTTCATTATTAATGCCATGCAGTAATTCTGCAATTGACATCTTATCGAGATCGGTATAATTTGAATCCTGTTCAGTAGTTTTATTCATCTTCATTTTTTTCAACTACAAAAATCGTATAATTATCTTATAGCTTAAAGTATTTATTATTCATTCTTCAGTTGTTTAAAATTCAATCCCATAGAAATTCTGCATGGAATGATCAGAATATAAAAAAGAGCATTCTAATATTTCTGCTTCAAGGAAGACTGAGTCTATGAGTATTCAATTAGAAACAACCAATATTGAAATTGAAACGCAGCTGAAAAGTATTATTTATCCGATTTATTTCGGTGATAGCGTTTATTATAAGGCTTTAAATTTTCAACAACAGGGAATAATTCCGGTCTTAGGAGGCATTTAAAGTTTTTGCTCTTTCGGTTTACTAATGATCGAGTCAACCCTTAGGGTATCCTGAATTAAAGAGTCAGCCTCAATCGCTGAATTCAGCATCGAGTCGGCAGTTGCAGCTTCCTTGATAGAATCTTGTCTGTCAATTTCTTTCTGATTTGTACCATTACATGCTGTGAAAATTAGTGCTGTTGCGCAAAGTGTAACTAATGTTTTTCTCATCGCATCGCGTTTATTTTTATTTCTGTCTGAAGAATATTTGAATGGGTACTCCAGTAAAATCAAAGTTCTCCCGAATTTTATTTTCTATAAAACGTTTATAGGGTTCTTTAACATATTGCGGAAGGTTACAGAAGAATGCAAACATGGGCGATGTTGCGTTGATCTGTGTTATATATTTAATCTTTACATACTTTCCTTTTACAGCAGGAGGAGGGAAATTCTCAATAATTGGAAGCATAACGTCATTCAATTTAGAGGTTGGGATCTTTTTCAGTTTATTTTCATAGACCTTTGATGCAGCCTCCAATGATTTATAGATTCTTTGCTTTTCAACCACTGATGTAAATACGATTGGCACATCGGTAAATGGAGCTATCTTTTGATAGATTTGTTCCTCAAAAATGCCCGTTGTTTTCGTATTTTTTTCAATCAGATCCCATTTGTTTACCAAAATTACGATCCCTTTTTTATTTTTCTCGGCAAGATGGAAGATATTGATGTCTTGTGATTCAATTCCTTCGACAGCATCGATCATCAAGATTACTACATCGGCTTCTTCAAGTGCTTTGATGGTACGCATCACCGAGTAAAATTCGATATTTTCTTTAACCTTGGTTTTTTTACGTAATCCGGCAGTATCAATCAACATGAATTCATGTCCAAACTGGTTATAATGAATATGTATGGAATCGCGGGTTGTTCCTGCGATTGGCGTCACAATATTTCTTTCACGACCTATCAGGGCATTAATTAGAGATGATTTACCAACATTTGGCCTACCCACGATTGCATATTTAGGAAGCTGATTTTCATCTTCATCTTCGGGTTCAAAATGTTTGATCACTTCATCCAGAAGCTCACCTGTTCCAGAACCTGACATGGATGAAAGCGGATAGATCTCACCCAGTCCTAAACTGTAAAATGTACTGGCATCTGTGAGTCGCTGATTATTATCAACTTTATTGACAACCACGAAAACAGGCTTCTGGCTACGGCGCAGTAATTTGGCGATATCATCATCAAGGTCAGTAATACCTGTAACCACATCAACCATAAAGAGAATAACTGTAGCCTCTTCAATTGCGATAACTACCTGCTCACGTATGGCGGCCTCAAACACATCGTCAGAGTGCGCAACATATCCACCAGTATCAATTACGGTAAAGTGCTTATCGGTCCATTCAGCAATTCCATAATGCCTATCACGGGTTACCCCGCTGTAGTCATCAACAATCGCTTTGCGTGTTTCGGTTAATCTGTTATATAATGTCGACTTACCTACATTGGGACGGCCTACGATTGCTACTATATTGCTCATTATTATTAGTATTTAGTAATTAGTACATAGTATTTAGTACTATTTACTACGATTCGAATTTTATTTATTTGCCCAGCGTATTGTTAAGAGCATTTTAGTTGGTTAGTTGGTTAGTAGTTAGTAATTAGTAGTTAGTAGTTAGTAGTTAGTAATTCGTAATCCGTAATTCCTATTCTTACTATTAAAAAATAATTTCCAACTTACTCTAATCTCCTGTCTCAATACTCAATACTCCTATCTCAATACTCCTGTCTCAATACTCCTATCTCAATACTCCCATCTCACTGCTAATCCTCATACCCAAAACTCTTCAAATAGTTTTTCCGGTTTCTCCAATCTGGGATAACTTTAACAAACATTTCTAAAAAGACCTTTTTTTGAAGAAACTCTTCCATGTCTTTGCGGGCATAGGTTCCAACTTTTTTAAGCATTTCGCCAGCTTTGCCGATGATTATATTTTTTTGAGAATCGCGTTCTACAATAATTTCAGAGCTTATTCGGATAATTTTTGCTTCGTCTTTAAAGGCAGTAATGATCACTTCGGTGCTGTAAGGGATTTCTTTATCGTATAGTTTGAATACTTTTTCACGGATTATTTCTGAAACAAAAAATCGTTCATTCCTATCGGTAAGTGTGTCTTTATCGTAATATGCTGGATGTTCAGGCAGGTTATCCATAATGAATTGCATTACTGCCGGTACATTATGATCATGTAATGCTGAAACTGCAAAGATTGCCTGAGGCTTCAATTTCTCTTCCCAATACAGTATTTTTTCTTTGACCAACTCTTCATTTGATTTATCAATCTTGTTAATTACTACCGCAATAGGTGAGGTGGTTTTGGCTAGTTTTTCAAGAACGTCGTTTTCGTCATATTTTTCATTGATATCTGTTACAAATAAGATGATATCTGCGTCGACAAGAGAGCCATTTACAAAACTCATCATCGATTCCTGCATTCCGTAAACCGGTTTGATCACTCCAGGGGTATCAGAAAAAACTATTTGTGAGTCGGGCTCATTCACGATGCCCAAGATGCGATGTCGCGTAGTTTGTGCCTTTGGAGTAACTATGGATAGTTTTTCTCCTACAAGAGCATTCATCAGGGTGGATTTTCCAACGTTTGGTTTTCCAACGAGACTAACAAATCCGGCTTTATGCGACATGTAAAATTTATTTTAAAATATATTTGCACCGCAAAGAAACGAAATATATCTTTGCAGTCCAATTTAAAAGCAATACAGCACGTA
>CAIJME010000054.1 GCA_903821625.1 uncultured Sphingobacteriales bacterium
AAAATGAAGGTTACCGGTCACTTTTGTAGAGAGGTCAGAAAAATAATAAAGTGCTGCATTCCCAACATCGCCTGCGCTAACATTACCTAGCGGAGCGGCCAGCTTGCCGAGCTTTCTCAACCTGCGGATACCACTTACGGCGCCCGATGAGGTGGTCATGATCAATCCAGCTGATAGTGCATTTACACGAATATTTTGCCCCCTGAAATAGTCTGCAAGGTAAAGAACCATGTTTTCTAACGCCGCTTTATTGATTCCCATACCTGCATAGCCTGAAAAAACGCGCTGGGAGGCATTATAAGTAAGCGTTAAGATAGAGGCGTTCTTAGCCAGGAGCTCTTTGGCAGATCGGCAGATTCGGATTAATGAATAAGCACTAATGTTAAAAGAGTCCATTAAATCTTCAAATGGAATGTCGAGATACGAAGGTGCAGGCTCAGTGCTTCCAGGAAGGCTGTAACACAATACCTTTTGATTACCATAGGCCACCCCATGTAAAATATAGTTTATTGGGCCCATCCCTTGGTATACCTTCCTAAGAAATTGATCTATCTGCTCTGAGCTCCTTACATCTACCTGAGAGGCATAATTGCTATCCATTCCATTTTTATTCATCAGCGCAAGAACTTCATCCTTGGTGTCTTCCACATAGCTCAATGCTACTTTGCACCCAGATTGGTGTAGCTTTAATGCTACGTCGAAGGCGATAGAGCTATCATTCCTGACCCCAAATACTACTGCGATTTTATCTTTATTATCAATCATTAATAATCATTTGATATAGACATAGCACTATTCGTGCCTCCAAAACCATAATTAAGGCAAGTAATATGATTAATTTCTTTGGCAAAAGCCTGCTGCGGAATCAAGTCCCGGTAAGCTTCAAGTGGTTTCATGGGTCCATTCCAGTTTGGGCCCGTTTGAAAGTTCTCCAATTCAGGATTCAGGTTTGAAGAATTCAGGCAAGGAAGAACCATCTGATTTTCAAGCATCAGAATGGAAGAAATTAATTCAACAGCCCCTGCAGCGCCAAGCATATGTCCAAACTGCGATTTAGGAGCACTTACATGGTATCCACTTTCACCCAACGTATCTACAACACTTAACAGCTCAATCGAGTCGCCGGTAGGTGTTGAAGTGCCATGAACCTTTACTACATCAGGCCGATGACCTGTTTCCTGGAGTAAACCTTTCCATAGCCGCTGTTGTCCGGCAAAAGATGGATAGAACATATCTCCGTCGCCATCAGAATTATTAAAATAAGAATCGATAACTGCCAGTATCTTGGCACCTCTTGACTTGGCCATTTCATATTCTTCGAGGGCAACAATGCCGCCACCGAATGAGCAGACAAAACCATTTCTATTTTTATCAAATGGGCGTGAGCTTTCCTGCGGACTAAACCCTCTGCTCAGCACCTGCATGGCATCGAATCCAATGAATGTCTCTAGGGCAGTTCCTTCAACTCCACCTGCAATTGCACGATCCTGAAGACCATACTTGATCAGGCGATAGGCATGACCAATATTTCCTAAACCGGTTGCACAGGCAGAACCTATAGATTCAGAAACCCCTTTATTTTTGATTAGGCAAGATACATTGGCAGCTTCCCGAAAAATCATGGTGCGATCTACTGTATGCCCTCCTCCTTGCCTTGATTTAGCACCTAGCTCAAAGAACGTATGCCAGGCATTTCTAAGAATTATATTTCCGGCACTTCCGGAGCTTATCACAACGGCTGTTTGCTCCGATTCGGACTCAGCTGTGGTCCATTGTGCCATTTTAATGGCATCAAGCGTGTTCAACATGGCCCAAATACTGCCAATGTCTGCTGTTGCAAGATTCGCATCGGGGATCCTGCTTAATTTATCAATATAGCTATCAGGATAGTTTGGAAAGATAGTAGACCAAACAACTTCTAAGCCTGCTTCCTCTTCTGTAATATAGCCAGAAACAGAAGATCTGACTTTCTTTCCATGGGCAAGAGCCTGATCCCATTCTCTGATCAGACTTTGATTACTGAATAGTTTTTGGTTGAAGTTGGCAAGATCTGTACAGTTCGGAAAAATCCCTCCCATACCCACTATTGCCACTTTTCTTCCTTTCAACTGCATGATCAGCCTTTTTCCTGCGTTTTGATGATCAGATTCACAGTATCCTTTACTTTAGAGCCCAAATCATCAATATCATCGTCATCAAACTCTAGATTGAATTTTTGCTCAATTTTTGCAACAATATTGATCATTTCTGTTGATGGTGTATTCAAGTCTTTAATAAAATCTGTTTCCTCAGTCACAGAATTCAATTTTTCCTGATTTACTGTTCTTACAGTTCTTAATATCTCAACTAAACCATCAATAATCTCTTGTCTTTCCATTAATTTTTTGTTTGATTTAATCGTTCTTTTTTTATTCCTCTGCCCGTGATATCAAATAATTCGGCTACCAGTGTAAAATCTGTGCTAAGGTCGTATTCTATTAATTGCTTTTCGGTGAAATGGAGAAAATATTCATCTAAATCAAGGCCCTTGGCAACTTTATAAATCCTGCCATCCGAAACCATTTGCCGGAACTTACAGAACTTGATGTAACCAATATTAATAAAGGTATCTCCTTCTTCCAAATAATTGTGAAAAATTACTTGTCCAATACTGATGAACCGAGGGAAAAATTTTGCGCCTAATTCTAAGGGTTCAAGGCCTTCTTTCTTGCACTCCAGAAAGCCATTGCAGGATCCAGCTATTGCCTGTGCGCAGGATTCTATTTGATCAACCCCTCTAAAAAGACCAAAATGGTCTTCCACATCCCTGCTTTTTGGGGTATAACTTGCTACAATGCCAATATTAGGAGAATGCCAGTGGTATTTATCGAGCAACAATTTTGTAGGGCCATGATGTATCATCAAATCCTTAGGGTGAACACCAGTAAGATTTTCCTTATCCAATATCATCGCATACCCCCATTAATTTGAATATTGGTGCTATTTATGTAGGATGCCTTATCTGAAAGGAGAAAGGAAATAGCTTCAGCAATATCCTCTGCTTTACCGAACCGCTTGGAGGGAATCTTTTTTAAGTACTTATCCTTTTCTACCTGCGGGATGGCATCGGTCATGTCTGTTTCAATATAGCCTGGAGATACACTCAATACCCTAATCTGATGCTCCTCATTTAAAGCTGCGGCCTCTTGTGCCAATGATTTAGATAAAGCAACTAAACCAGCTTTAGTGGCTGCATAAACCGATTGAAAGTCATTTCCTGTCTCACCAACGCATGAACTTATATTGATAATCACTCCGCATTTACTAAGTGTGAAAATTTTCATGGCAGTTTTGCAGATCATGATAGGAGCCTTCAGGTTTACATTCAGCATCTTGTCAATTTCATGCTCCGGCTGAAAGATCAGCGATTTATCTAAGGTAATTCCTGCATTATTGATTACCCCATAGAGCGAATCACCATGCTCCTTTTTTAGCTTTTTGCAAAAATCAGATACCTGAACCGGATCAGAAAAATCGGCATATAACGCATAGTTTCCTTCTCCAATTGATTTGATATTACCTTCTTTAGAAGCATGAAGGATGAGTGTATATTCTTCCGAAAGTTTTTTGGAAATCGCTAAACCTAAACCTCTCCCAGCGCCTGTTATTAATATCTTTCTCTTCTGCTTAGCTATAATACTCAAAACTGTCTAGTTTAACGTGTATTAACAAATTTGCGTATAATTATAATAATAGGCAATATATAATACTAATAAGACCCTTAATAATACCGAGAATACCAATTTGAATAAATTGAAAGCTTAAATGATCGCTTAAAAAATATGAGGGATAGAGTTATGGATTAGGCATTGAACATTAATTGAAAAATATATTAAATTACATTGAAATTGTTCACCTATAATTTTATTCCAAATCATCTGATGAAGCATTTTTTATCTTCAATACTCATTTTTTCTCTGTTCATTTTATCCAATCCCGCAAGTGCAGGTAAAATTGATGGGGGAGGAACCTGGAAAGCAGGTGTTGCCAGTGTGATCATCACACCCGAACAATCTATTTGGATGGCTGGGTTTGCCCATCGCACAAGCTCTGCCAGCGGCAAACTTCATGACCTTTGGGTAAAAGTCCTGGCCATTGAAGATGCTTCGGGAAAGCAGGCAGTGCTCCTTACATCAGACCTTTCGGGCATTCCAAAAAGTATTTCTGATTCTATCAGAAACCGAATAGAAAGGAAATTTAAATTGTCAAGAAGTCAGATTATTTTCAATACCTCGCATACGCATTCTGGTCCGGTATTGGTTGATGCGCTATGGGATCTGTATCCGCTTGACGATGAGCAAAAATTAAAAATAACAAGCTATACCAAAACCTTAGAAATAAAGATTGAATCTGTGGTCAGAAAAGCACTAGCTTCCATGAAACCGGTAGATATCTCTTCACAAAACGGTATCACCCGATTTGCAGTGAACAGACG
>CAIJME010000055.1 GCA_903821625.1 uncultured Sphingobacteriales bacterium
TGTATTTCCTTGCCATGGTGTAGGTGGTATAGTGGGATTATTATTGACTGGTTTACTGGCAACAAAAACAGTAAACCCAGCAGGTTCTGATGGTTGGTTCTATGGGAATCATGAATTTTTCTTTACTCAACTTAAATTAGTTGTAATCACAGTGTCCTATAGTTTTATTGTCTCTTATGGTATCTTCAAATTCATCAACTTATTGCAGCCTATGCGTGTAAGCTCAGAAGAAGAGGAAGAAGGGCTTGATTCAACCCAGCACAATGAAAAATACAGTCAAGGTACATTGCTTGTAAGCAACCATGGATTTGTCTATGAAAAGGATGCAGAAGATGATTTAGAGGATGACATGGAAAATGTGAGGCATATCGTTACTGAACAAATCAAACTTAAATCTTCATAAACCAATTATAATTCACAACAGAAGCCATTGTTAAAAGCAATGGCTTCTTTGTTTACTGAACAAGTTTATTAGCACAGGCTGAACTGGCAAAGGCTTCTGGTTTTGCTTTAAATACAAATCCCATACTTAAGATATATCCCATAGCTTCATGTAGTGCCATGTTTGATTTGAAATTTGGGTTGGTATTAATATCGGCATGAACTTCCAGATCTACATCATAAAGATCAAGCAAGTCGCAAAGGGAATAGGCACATTCGATTGATTTTTGTACTTCTGAAAGCATTCGTTCTTTAATACCCATTTTCAAAGAAGAGCGCTCCTGATGGATATACATAAATCCTCCTTTCTTTTCTCTTAAGAATACAATGACGGTTGCAAAGTCGATGATTGATCCTTTGACCTGGGAGTCTGTGCCGATACAAACCTTTAATTTGTTGCCAAGTGCAGATTCGCGTTCAATTGCCTGCTCAACTTCTTCAAGGATCGGGCTTTCGATGGTTTCTCCATTAAATTTTTTCCAAGTCATAAATTTATATTCAATTAGTGAATTCTATTTAAACTGGTGTAAAACAGGAAATTACTCTATAATTAAAGATAGGTGATTATATTTCAATCTATCAGCCCTAGTATGTTATTTATTTGTTAACATTTTAACATATAGGTGGAAGTAGTTTGCATCCCGTTATATGATTCTTTAACTTCTATAGCTAAAACAATGCTCTAAGTAAATTCATGTCGCATTTATTAATGAAAACTGCCTTTCAGCAAAGAATAACCTTCGATGAAATAGGAACAAGATTAGATTTAATTACGATTCTTAAGTATTGCCGTTCACCGATTTGCTAATTGCTTTTCATTTTAGCTTTTATTTAGGTGTTGTATGAAGTATAAAAAGCCATTGATTCAATATCTAATAGATATATCGCCTTTTTCCTTTCAGGATATCAGCAGGCATGCCCTGCAAAAAAAAAAGTTAATTGATGGTCTAGTCACTTCAAAAAAAATAGCTTTTTCTTAAAATAGATAATGCTATTTTACCTAATCAGAGGTAAATTTTTTCAAAAGAATCATTTAAAAGTTCGACTCAATTATTTTAACCGATAGGCATGCACTGCACCTTAATGACCGTTCTTCCGCATTGGCTGGTGCGGCACGTACTCAATTTGCCGTCCCATTGACTTTCATAGCAGTAGGCGCAGCGGTAGCGTTTATTCGGTGTAGTTTATTGTTTTTTAAAGGCACTCATGGTCTCGTCGTACCGCCTCGGCTTGGTTCTTTTTTGCTACAGAAAAAGAACTAGGCCCCCGCGGCTATGAGCGGGCAAAACATCAATAAAATTTGAATTTGTATTTTTTGAAGGCCAATAATAACAATAGCTCCTTATCTTTTTCACAGTCTTGTCTCCGTACCATATTTCTTTGTCCGATTTTCTGTGATCAGTCCTATTTGAAAAAGCTTCCATCAGTATTTCCTCTGGTCGGAGTTATCACTGCCCAGAATCTTAATCAGTCAGTTTCTTATACCTTATTCGGTGAGGTTGATCGTCACCAGTACGTTTTTTTCGGTTCTCTTCGTATTCAGAATAATTTCCTTCGAAATAATAA
>CAIJME010000056.1 GCA_903821625.1 uncultured Sphingobacteriales bacterium
ATCTTTGCGGTCGATTCTATTCCGGCGATCTTTTCAGTTACCAAAGACCCATACATTGTCTTTTTCTCTAATATTTTTGCCATCCTGGGATTGCGTTCCATGTTCTTCCTCTTGGTTAATGTGATTCATAAATTCCATTTCCTGAAGGTGGGATTAGCCTTTCTACTGGTCTTTATCGGTGCAAAAATGCTGGCACATCATTGGCTTACTCTATGGGGTTTCTCAACCATGCATTCGTTATTTGTGATATTGTTGATTCTTACCACAAGTATTGTGGCTTCGTTGGTGTTTCCTAAGAAGGAGAGTTGAGTTTTCGGTTATCTGTTATCAGTTGTCTGAGGGCGGAAGTAGGAGGTAGAAGGTCTGAAGCATGAGGTAGGAGGTCTGAGCATACGGGACTTATAACTTATAACCTACAACTTATTACTTATAACCTATAACTTATAACCTACAACTTACAACAACTTCAATATCTCATCCACATATCCCCTATCATTTGCTAGGCGTGGTACTTTATGCTGACCACCCAATTTGCCGCGGCCTTTCATCCATTCATAAAAGGTGCCATCGGGGGCCAAGTGGACTAATGGGCGGCCAAGGGCCATATCTTTATAACGCTTGGCATCATAATCTGAGTTGATTTCGCGTAGGGTTTGATCCATCAGATCGGTGAAGCGCTCAAGGTCATCTGGTTTTTTCTCAAACTCAATGATCCATTCATGACCTCCAGCTTCATTGCCCTGAAAATAAATTGGACAAGCAGTATAGTCACGGATAATTGCACCTGTCTCTTTGCAGGCTTTGCTAAGTCCTTTTTCTGCATTATCAATGATGAGCTCTTCGCCAAAGGCATTGATGAAATGTTTGGTTCGACCGGTAATCTGTATTCGGTGTGGGGATAGCGAAGTGAATTTTATGGTATCACCAATCATGTAGCGCCATAAACCGGCATTAGTTGAGATGATGAGCGCATAGTTTTTATGGAGCTCTACCTCGTCAAGTCGCAGCGTTTTAGGATTGTCTTTATGTAGGTCTTCCATGGGAAGGAACTCATAGTAAATGCCATAATCGAGCATCAAGAGCATCTCTTCTGAGTCGGATTGATCTTGTATCCCAAAGAAACCTTCTGAAGCATTATACGTTTCCAGATAATACATATCATTGGAGGGGATCAGCTTTTTAAACTGTTCCCGGTAAGGGTTAAAGTTTACGGCCCCATGGAAATAAAATTCCAAGTTTGGCCATACTTCAAGCAGGTTATCTTTGCCCGTAATTTCCAAAATTCGTTTGGCAAGCACGATGTTCCAGGTAGGAACTCCCGAAATATTGGTGACATTCACATCAATGGTTGCGCGGGCCATTTTTTCAACCTTTTCCTCAAAATTATCCATCAAAGCGATAGACATATCCGGAGTACGGTAGAACTCGGCCCAAAATGGTAAATTCTTGATCAGTACAGCCGAAAGGTCGCCGAAGCAGGAATCAGCATTCAGCTGATTGATTTGATGGCTTCCACCTAGAACCAGGCATTTTCCGGTAAATATTCGGGTATCCGGGCGGTTATTGCAATACATCGATAGCAGGTCTTTGCCGCCTTTAAAATGGCATTCTTCCAGTGATTCTTCACTCACCGGAATAAACTTACTGCGATCGTTTGTAGTACCCGATGATTTGGCGAACCATTTAATTTCTGAAGGCCAGAGTATATTTTGCTCACCGCTGAGCATTTTTTCTATGTAGGGCTTAAGGCTGTCATAGGTCTGGATTGGTACCCGTTCCTTGAACTGTTCTTGATTAAATATCGACTCATAACCATGAATTTTACCCCATTCCGTATGTTGTGCGGTAGATATTAAATTTTGGAACCACTCATCCTGAACATCATGTGGATATTTTATGAAAAGCTCGATCTGGTGCATCCGCTTTTTCATAATCCAGGTAAAAATGGAATTTACTAGTGTCATTTTTTATGGGCTGTATTAGCGGGTCAGGATTTTCTTTTTTCGTAGTTCAAAGTTCTGGCCAAGATAGAATTTTTTAGCCATTTCATTGTTAGCGATCTCCTGTGGAGTACCAGTCAGCATAATCTTTCCTTCGGCCAAAAGATAGGCTCTGTCTGTTATTGAAAGGGTTTCCTGCACATTATGATCGGTAATCAGGATGCCAATATTGCGCAGCTTAAGCTTGGCCACAATACTTTGGATCTCTTCAACCGCTATGGGGTCAACTCCTGCAAAAGGTTCATCCAGAAGAATGAAATTGGGATCTGCGGCAAGCGCTCTCGAGATCTCGGTTCTGCGTCGCTCACCACCCGATAATAGGTCGCCACGATTTTTTCGAACCTTATGCAGACTAAATTCATCGATCAGCTCTTCGAGTTTATGCTTTTGCTCCTCTTTGCTTAGTTTCGACATTTCAAGCACTGCTTTAATATTGTCTTCAACCGTTAATTTCCTGAACACTGAAGCCTCCTGTGCCAGGTATCCGATCCCTTTCTGTGCTCTTCGGTACATGGGATCTTCGGTGATGTTCTGATCATCCAAGTAAACATGACCTTCATTGGGTTTGATCAACCCTACGATCATATAAAACGAGGTCGTTTTACCTGCCCCATTGGGCCCCAGCAAACCAACAATCTCTCCTTGCGAAACATGGAAAGACACATTATTCACAACGGTTCGCTGCTTATATTTTTTGACGAGGTTCTCTGCTCTGAGTATCATTCGTTTAGGATTGGAAGAGTCGCTCGTATACCCTTGATGTTCAGTTGTATCGCTCGTTTCTCTTTCCATACGTTTTCTTCAATTGTATAACAAATATCAAATGGCGCGCCAGAATTAATCATAGGAAGAAATTCTCCTAAGTCAAATGCGATGCAAGTATAATAAGTCTGATCATCCTGTTGTACATTCATTTTTAAATGATTGGTTCCTACCAGGGATGCCATTCCGTAAGTATAAACATTTCTGCTCAGAAAAACGGGTGCCATATTTTGCGG
>CAIJME010000057.1 GCA_903821625.1 uncultured Sphingobacteriales bacterium
ACAGATTGGTGTTCCTGTATCGGTATGGGAAATGAATGAGCTGAATGATTTAGCAGTTTTTGAAGCAGGAATCTCTAGATCTGGTGAAATGGAAAATTTAGCCACTGTTATTCAACCTACTATTGGCATTCTGACCAATGTAGGGGAGGCGCATCAAACGGGTTTTAAATCTGTTGAAGAAAAAATCCAAGAAAAGTTGAAGCTATTCGAGCATGTTGATCTTTTTATTTATTCAAATAAATATTTGAGTGAATATCCCGGACATTTGCCTGGCAAAACTAAATTCACCTGGAGTTTCAATGAATCTGCTGATCTTGAAATCTGCAGAATTGAGACATTTGGTACTGATTTTCAAGTTTTACACGCCCTGTATTTAGGAAAAAAGGTAAAAGCAGTTATTCCATTTAAAGATCAAGCATCTATTGAGAATGCTGTAATTTGTTGGGCAACCCTGTTGGCATTAGGTTATGAAATTGAAGAAGCTGCTTCAAGGCTTGAAAAGCTAAGTCCAATTGGGATGAGACTTGAATTAAAAAATGGCATAAATAACTGTTCCGTAATTGATGATTCCTATAGCCTTGATCTTTCTTCGCTTGCAATTGCCTTAGATTTTTTAAAGCAGCAAAATCAGCATGCACGCAGAACATTAATTCTTTCTGATATTCCAGGAGTTGATTCTGAGCTTGTTTATGAAAAAGTTAGTCATCTTCTTGCAAATAAATCAGTCAATCGCTTGATTGCTGTTGGCGAAAAAATCAGCAAATATGCCTCAATTTTTACCGGTCAAGTTGAATTTTTCAAATCAACGGCAGAGCTCCTTGATCAATTCAATAATTTAAAATTCCAGAATGAGACCATCTTGTTAAAAGGAGCCAGGGCATTTGGATTTGAAAATATCAGTCAGCTTTTAACACAAAAAGTTCATGAAACAGTTCTGGAGATCAATTTAAATGCTTTGGAACATAACCTTAATTATTATAAATCTGAAATTGGTCCAGATACCAAAATCATGGCTATGGTTAAGGCTTTTTCGTACGGTAGTGGGAGCTTTGAAATTGCAAACTTGCTTGAGTTTAATAAGGTTGATTATCTGGCGGTGGCTTATGCCGATGAAGGTGTTTCATTAAGGAAAGCTGGAACAAGTCTTCCCATTATGGTCATGAGTCCGGATGTGATGGCTTTTGACACTATTATTAAGCATGAATTAGAACCTGAAATTTATTCTCTGCGTGTTTTGAAAGAATTTGAGGCAGTTTTAAAAAGTAAAAATCTAAAAAATTATCCGGTACATATCAAACTGGATACGGGAATGCATCGATTAGGCTTTATGCCCGAAGAGCTTGATGAAGTGTTATCAATTATCAATTCGAAAAAATTGATGCATGTCAAAAGCGTATTCTCACATCTGGTTGCCAGCGAAAATCCGGAGCATGATGAGTATACATCCTATCAAATAGATCTTTTTATCAAATTATCCGACAAGATTAGAGAAGTATTAGGTTATTCATTTATTCGTCATTTGGCAAATTCATCGGCTATTATTCGTTGGCCCCATGCGCGATTCGATATGGTGCGACTGGGTATTGGATTATATGGTATTGATTCTGCATTCAGCAATAATTCTCCTTTACAAACTGTAACTTCGCTGAAAACTAGTATTTCGCAGATTAAAAAGATACCTGCTGGTGATACCGTTGGTTATGGTCGCGAAGGGAAAATGCTTGATGGTGGCACCATAGCTACTGTTAAAATAGGATATGCCGACGGGTATAGTCGTATGATGGGAAATGGAAAAGGTAAAATGCTTATAAAAGGTAAAATAGTTTCAACCATCGGTAAAATTTGTATGGATATGTGTATGATCGATATTACAGGTATAAGTGCAGAAGAAGGAGATGAGGTTATTGTGTTTAATGCTATTATCCGTGTTGAAGATATTGCTTCACAGCTGAATACCATCCCATACGAAGTGCTGACAGGTATTTCTCAGCGAGTAAAACGAGTATATTATTATGAATAGAATTATTAAAGCATTATTTAATTACCTGGTAAGAGGTGCATTGGTCATATTGCCTGTTGCTGCTGCCTTATTTTTTATTTATTGGGCGGTTTCAAAGGTTGACTATGCACTTAATTTAAGTAATGTGATCTGGGTTGATCAAATAGGTAAACCTTTATATATCCCCGGTCTTGGTATTCTGACTGTCCTCATACTACTGATTGTTGTAGGAATTGTAGTAACAAACTTTGTAACCGAGCCTATCAAGAAATGGGTTGGCCGCTGGTTTAATAGATTGCCGGTTTTTAATGTAATCTATACCTCATTCAAGGATCTTACTGAGGCATTTGTTGGCGACGACAAAAAGTTTAGTGAGCCTGTGGTTGTTGAGGTCAATGAAACTGGGTTAAAGAAAATAGGTTTTCTGACTCAAAAAGATCTATCTAAGATTGGATATCCTGGCGATGTAGCAGTTTACTTTCCATTGTCGTATTCTTTTGCTGGGCAGGTATGCCTTGTGAATGCTGATCGCGTAAAACCTTTGAAAATGAGTGCCAGTGAAGCGATGAAATTTATTGTCTCAGGCGGTGTGAGTCAGTTATAAACGATTAGCTGTTTCAGAAAATAAATGGCATGCCTTTATTTTGCTATACTTCATTTAACTCGACATTTGATTTTTTTTCTCTAAGTATCTGAAATAGAAAAGGCTCAGTCAATAAAACTGAGCCTTTTCTATTCTAGCTTTTTTGAATAAGCTTAATTCTGTGGAATCACAAACTGAGGTTCAGGTTTTGTTTTTTGCTTGGATTTAAAAGTATACTGTATACCAAGGTTGATTGCATAATCAGCAAAAGCTGCATCGCCATTTCTGAATACTCCTGTAGTTCTTGAATATTCCAAATCAGTATAGCTTTGAGGACGGTTTCTTCGAACAGCAATGGGAAGGCCAAAATTCAATGTTAAATTGTTCTTCATATATGAATAAGCAGGTTCAATCGATAAAATATTACCGGGACGCCTAAAACCAGCACTTCCACCAATTAAATCATGCACAGGAACTCCTTCATAGCGCCCACCAATTGAAATATTTGAAATTGCATTTGGTGCATAATTCATGGCAATCCTAGATGAAAATTGATCAGGAACAGAGGTAATTGCCTCGTTTTTAAGCAATACATTTAGTTTTTCTCTGAAAGTTCTAGTACC
>CAIJME010000058.1 GCA_903821625.1 uncultured Sphingobacteriales bacterium
CACGTGCAACTTTACGCATTGCTGAGTTTGGTTTTTTAGGGGTAGTGGTATACACACGTGTGCACACTCCTCTTCGCTGTGGACAGCTGTCCAACGCTGGCGACTTACTCTTGTCGACCAGAGCTACTCTACCTTTTCTAACTAATTGTTGGATAGTAGGCATTTTTTCCTTTTAGTGTTTAAATAATTATCATCCCGATAGCATAACTTTTTACAGCTTTCATTTAGGGACTGCAAAAGTAGGAAGTTTATTTTGATTTTCAAGGGCTTGAGTCAGAAAAAATTGAAAATAATGTGATATTGATTTGATGGTCTCTTTTTTTGTCTTTGACGCAATATCCTACCCACCGGACTGAATCAGTCTGCAACTAATATCTGCCCTAAAAACCATTAAGCAGGCTATCAAAGGAGAAGTCTTATTTTTTTAAGACAATGCTTTCAGACGCGCTTTAGCCTTAATAATTTAAATCGAATTCTACTTATCTACCCTTTAATAAAAAAATACTACCGTTTAAACATTCAATGAGTGAATGCTATTGCTTTCTTCACAAATTGATCCTATTAATTAAATCAAAAGAATTTAGAGTATGAATAAAGCAGGCAAAAGCAAATGCATTTGAACGACAATCCTGAGGAGAATTTACGCATGGAAAATGAATTTCTGCAATTGAAGCTCAAGGCAGAACTTGGCGCAAAAACGTTTATCACAGACAATTTCCCTCCAGAAATTGAAAATGAATTCCTGAAAAATGTACTTGCATTTGAAAACAGTTTTTCAAATGCCCCGCTAAAAAAAATGTATGAGCTGCTGGAAAAGCCCAAGTATGAGCCGGAAACTGAATTAGATGATCATGCTATAGAATTAGCATTAGAGACCCTATTTGCCCTGTTGAAAAAGAAACAAATTACTCTTAAATTTTTAGGTGCCTACAGCAGCCGCACAAAATATAAATTTATAACTGAAGAGTTTTTCAATGAAGAAGTATCCGATAAAATGATATCAGGGGCAATCTCGAATTTCAACTATGAAGGGTACCACCCTAATCATAAAATGGATATCCAAAATAAGACTATCTCCTTTATTTCGGCATGGATGGATCAAAAAATTAGTAACGATTACTGGGGTCTGGCAGACACTTTTATAATGCCGAATGGTCGAATATTTCGTAAAGATGAAGTAGAGAACAAAATTAAAAAAATATGCAAGAGCTTCCCTGAATTTAAAGATTGCTCATACACTATCGAAAAAGTAGACTATGAACTACAAAATAATATCGGCATGGGGTTTGCCGAAGGAATTATAAAATATATTGCGATGTCAAGAAGTCAGGAAAAAATCACTATTGAAGGTCAATTTAAATTATATTTCAGTTTGGAATTTAATTCGTGGTCTATCTTCTACTTCATTTTTCCTGGATTTGAATTTCCAATTATGGAGTGAATAATAAATTAAAGTGAATGAAGCAATCAGTTGAATCAATAAACAGTCTGAATATGTTTAAGAAACTGAGATTCGACTCAATTAGCAGATTAAAATAGCCTAAGCTCTGTTTATCGACAATTAAAATGATCAATTGAATATTTTAATAGGAGCAAAGAACATATCAATGAACAAAAAATAGATCAATACTTTGTAAACGGTATTCCTCTTAGTATATAAGATTTTAATCTTTATCTTGCCAGCATACCCAAAAATGTCAATTAATACCCATGGAGCAGAATTCACAACTAGAGCTCGCATTTAATTTTGTTCAATACACAGACAAGAATATTTTTCTGACAGGAAAAGCCGGAACAGGCAAAACAACATTCCTGCATCAGCTAAAAAAACAAACGTACAAGCGCATGGCAGTAGTAGCTCCCACCGGAGTAGCGGCTATCAATGCCGGAGGGGTAACAATAAATTCATTTTTCCAGCTTCCTTTTGGCCCTTATATACCCGGGAATCCGGGCAATGTTCAACATAAACGTTTTAATAAAGACAAAATCAATCTGATTAAAAGTCTCGACCTGTTAGTTATTGATGAGATCAGCATGGTTCGTGCAGACACTCTTGATCACATCGACGAAGTATTGCGACGTTTTAAGAATCATACTAAACCCTTTGGTGGAGTTCAGGTTCTAATGATTGGTGACCTGCACCAGTTGTCGCCCGTTGTAAAAGATGAGGATTGGCTTATACTTAAAGATTATTATCCAAACCTCTTTTTTTTTAGTAGTAAAGCATTGGAAAAAACCAGCCCAGTGAGTATTGAACTTAAACATATTTACCGGCAGGTTGACTCTCAATTTATTGACCTTTTGAATAGCGTCAGAAAAAACAAGATCGATGAAAATGTTCTCAGCAAGCTAAATTCGAGATATATCCCAGATTTTAAACCTGCTGATGAAGAGGGATATATAACTCTTACCACTCACAATAAGTCTGCCCAGGACATCAATGAGATAAAACTAGGGGAATTAAATAACCCTATTTTCAGCTATAAAGCAGTCATAGAAGGCGATTTTCCAGAATACTCTTATCCCACTGTTGCCGAACTTGAACTAAAAAAGGGAGCACAGGTCATGTTTGTGAAGAACGATCCGTCTAGAGACCGTCTTTTCTTTAATGGAAAAATTGGCATGATCACCCGAATATCCAATGATCAGATCAACGTCAAATGCCCGGGCGATCTTTCAGAAATCATTGTTAACCCACTACCCTGGACCAATATCAAATACGAGTTAGATACCGGAACAAAAGAAGTCAGAGAAAAAATCATTGGTGCTTTCACACAATACCCCCTGAAGCTAGCATGGGCTATTACCATCCATAAAAGTCAGGGCTTAACTTTCGAAAAAGCGGTGATCGATGCCAATCTTGCCTTTGCACATGGACAGGTTTATGTTGCTCTAAGTCGCTGTAAAAGCTTTGAAGGCATGGTATTGAGAAGTCCAATTTCTTTTAACAGTGTTAAAACTGATGAAACCGTTTCTGAATATACACGAAATGCCACAAACAATGAACCTGGCGAACAACAATTAATAGAATCAAGAAATTCTTTTCAGAAAACTTTACTAGTTGAATTATTTGACTTCAACCCTATTAAAAGTTACTTTTTCCAAGTCCGGAAAATTACTGAGGATCATCATAATATACTCGATCCAAAAATAATTGATGATCTAAAATCAATTCGTGAAAATTCTGAAAAAGACGTTTATGAAGTTTCAGAAAATTTTAAAAAACAACTAAACGGGTTTCTTACCAATCAGTCGCTTCCTGAGGATAATCAGGAATTGCAGGAGCGTGTCAAAAAGGCTTCATCCTATTTCATGGATAAAGTTGAATCGGTTTTTAATGACCCCCTAAAAAAATTAAACACAGATTGTGATAATAAAGTAGTTAGAACTAGCCTAAAAGATGCATTAGATAATTTGCAAAAGGAGATTACAGTAAAAAAGGCGTTAATGAAAATTTGCCAGAATGGTTTTTTTATTTCACAATACCTGCAAACTAAATCAAATGCAGAAATTGACCATGTATCTACAAAAGTAGTAACTAAAGAATCTGGTAAAATTGCAGCCAACATTCCGCATCCTGAATTATATAAATCACTAAGACAATGGAGAGACTCACTTGCAGAGGAATGGGGAGTACCGGTGTATCTTGTTCTGGCTCAAAAGTCGATCCTTGAATTGATCCAAGCATTGCCATCAAACTTGCTTGAACTTGAAGGCATTAAAGGTTTGGGGAAAACCAGAATAAAACAATACGGACAGCAAATTATTGAGATTATTACTAATTATTGTGAGAACAATGAGGTGGAAAGACAGGCCATGGCAATATCTTTCACGGAGAAGAAAATAAAAATTGATACCAAAAAAATATCTCTAGATCTGTTCAAATCGGGAAAAACAATATCTGAAATTGCCATTGAGCGTGGCTTCACTCCCACAACCATTGAAGGCCATCTGGCTTTTTATATCAACTCAGGCGAAATATCAGTTTTCGAAATCGTGTCAAAATTGAAAGTAGCAAAGATCATGGCTTTCATCATTCAACATCCTGGCAAAGGTACCGCCGAAACAAAAAATGCATTAGGTGATGATGTTTCGTTTGGCGAATTAAGAGCTGTACTCAATCATCTTGCGTATGTCAAAACAGAGGAATCTTCTTAATTGGACTCAATATCCAAGAATAGAAAGTTTAAATGGCAAAGGATTAATACTTGAATTATTTAAGAAGCACCGAAAGCTGCTCTTCATTGAAGCCCAGAATAACTGAACCTGAATCTGTTTCAATTACAGGTCGTTTAATAACACTAGGTTTAACCTGCATCAGTTTGAATGCGTCTGCTTTAGAAACAATAGACCGTTGAAGTTCAGCATCAAGCATTTTCCAGGTAGTTCCGCGCTTATTAAGAAATGCCTCCCAGCCTAGCTTCTGTTCCCATTCTTCTAGCTTTTCACTGCTGATTCCCAGCTTCTTGA
>CAIJME010000059.1 GCA_903821625.1 uncultured Sphingobacteriales bacterium
ATCTGTTGGTTTAAGGTTTACGTTTTTACCATAAGCCGAAGTTCCGGCATTTCCGGGTGCAATATAAAGTTGTGATAAGAGACTGCTTTGCGCCATTTTTGAGGCAAAAGCACTTTCACGTCCACCCGAGCCAAGTATTAGGATATTCATTCTGTAAAGATAGGCTGAATTAACAAATGAGCAAGGAAATTGTCAATTTCTGAGGGATGTATTTTGATCAAGAATAAAATCCATTTGTAAGTGATGATTGCTTTTTCGTTGTATATGGATTTGAGAATAATTCATAAAAATTTGGGATACACTACACGCATAAGCTATTATGTATATTAAAATTATATCAGGGTAGATTTAATGAATAAATTATGGATGTAATCAGCAATGTATCATTATTATGATATGCATTTTATTAAAATAAAAACTACTATTTTAGAATAAAGAAACACGCTACGGCCGTAAGTCTACATCAGTTTTTTCATGCAAATTTTAAAAATGACAAGAAGAAGAGATTTTCTTAAAAAAAGCATAATAGGAAGTGCTGGAATAGCGCTTGGTGGTATGGGTTTTAGTCCTGATACGTTTGCTTCAATTGTAGGGGCTAATCAAACAATCAATTTTAATGACGGCTTAAACAAGAAGAAAGCGGAACTGAAATTTGGTTTGGTTACCTATCAATGGGGAAAAGACTGGGATTTACCCACGCTGATTTCTAACTGCGAGCAAACTGGTTTTCAGGCAGTTGAGCTTCGTACTCAGCATGCACATCAGGTGGAAACTACCCTGAGTGCTGCACAACGAACTGATGTGAAAAAGAGATTTGCCGACAGCTCGGTCACTTGTGTAGGGTATGGATCAAACTTCGAGTACCATAATCCCGATCAGGCTATATTACGTGAAAACATTGAACAAACTAAAAGCTATATCAAGCTTTGTAAAGATATTGGTGCTACTGGTATTAAAGTGAAACCAAATAATCTTCCTCCAGGAGTTTCAAGAGAACAGACTATTGCGCAGATTGCTGCTTCGCTAAATGAGGTAGGTAAATTCGCTAGTGATTATGGTCTTTTAGTCAGGGTCGAAGCACATGGCCCCCAGACTCAGGAATTGCCCAATATGAAAGCAATTTTTGATCAGGTGTCTGAGCCAAATGTTAAAATCTGCTGGAACAGCAACCCAGTTGATTTGAATCCCCCAGGTATTGAGGGTAACTTCAATCTGGTAAAACAGTGGATTGGTGACACCGTGCATGTCCGTGATTTGAATCTCAATGATTATTCATATCAGCAACTCTTTAAGCTCCTTAAGGGTGTAAATTTTAATGGATGGATACTTCTAGAAGCCAGTTCAACGCCAACGGATAAGATTGCTGCCATGAAAGAACAATTAGCAATGTTTAATAAGTTAACTAAATAATCAACATATTTCAACAATCTAAAATGCTTTAAAATGACTCAAAGAAGAGATTTTATTAAAAAAAGCCTGATAGGAAGTGCCGGAATGGCAATAGGCGGCATGGGTTTTAGTGCCAAATCTTATGGATCAATTATCGGTGCTAATGAGCGGATTAATGTGGCGATAGTTGGTATTCGCGGCCGCGGCATATCTCATATCAATGCCTGGTGTGATTTGAAAACCAGCCACAATGTTCACTTAAAAACTCTTTGCGATACCGATGAGCAATTTTTTGAGCCACGCTCCAAAACAGTATTTGAAAAAACAGGTATCAAGCCATTAACAGAATGGGATATGCGTAAAGTTCTGGATGATAAGGAAATTGATGCGGTATCATTTGCTACACCAAACCATTGGCATGCACTTGGAACAATCTGGGCTTGTCAAGCAGGAAAGCATGTTTATGTTGAAAAACCAGCGTCCCATAATATTTGGGAGGGCAGAAAGATGATTGAAGCTTCCCGCAAATATAATAAGCGTATTCAGGTTGGATTTCAGAACCGTTCCATACCAAATGTAATGGAGGCAATGAAATTTCTTCATGATGGGGGTATAGGTAATATTCATGTAGCGCGTGGCCTGTGTATCAAACCACGCGATTCGTTTGGCATCGCTAAAGATAGCACCCCTCCAAGTACCCTTCATTATGACCGTTGGTTAGGTCCGGCTCCACATCGTGCCTACAACGAAAAACGTGGTCATTACAATTGGCACTGGTTCTGGGATACCGGTAATGGGGATACTGGAAATCAAGGACCTCACCAATTTGATATCGCTCGTTGGGGACTGAATAAAAATGAACATCCAGTATCTGTTTTCTCTTCTGGTGGTATCTATGGTATTGACAGGACTCAATGCGAGCAGGAAACTCCAAATACCCAAATTACCATAGCTAAATATAACGATGGTAAAATCCTTGAGTTTGAAACCAGGGGTAGGTATTCCAATACGGAATCAGGTCTTGGCATTAAGATTGGTAACATCTTTTATGGCAGTGATGGCTATCTAGAGATTGACGGGGATACCTGGAAAGCTTACCGCAAACAGGAAAAAGTGCCTTTTGCAGGATCAAAAGTAATAGGAAGTGCCGAGGCAGCTTCGCTTACGGGCTCAAACAATACAGAGCATTTTGTAAATTTTCTTGATGCGATTAAATCAGGAAAAGATGAAACGCTTCATTGCGATATCAACGAAGGGCATTATTCATCTGCAGTACCATTTTTGGCTAATATCTCCTATCGCTTGGGTCGCGAATTGAAGTTTATGGGTGATTATGAAAAATTTGCAAATGATCCGGAGGCTGATACTATGCTAAGTCGCAGATATCGCAGTCCGTATGTGGTTCCATCAGAAGTCTAATTCAACCCTAATTTTTTAAATAATTTAACCTGTTAAAAAAATTAAAACATGAAATTAACTTCGATACTGGCATTAACTATTATGCTTGCAATAAGTGGTGATTCTATGGCTCAAAAGCAAGTTGCGAAAAGTCAAAATTCGACAATCAAATTTGTTAAGCATGAATCCGATAAAAAGGTTGATGTATTGATTGATGGAAAGTTCTTTACCTCTTATTGGTGGCCAGATACTGTTTACAAGCCAATACTTTACCCTTTGCTTTCCGCCTCAGGAACTCCTATTACGCGTGGGTTTCCTATAACCCCCCGTGAAGGTGAACGTCGTGACCATATCCATCAGGTAGGTAACTGGTTAAATTATGGAAACGTAAATGGCCTTGACTTTTGGGGTAATGGTTCAGAAGGAAAAAGGAATGTAAAGGGCGGACAAATAAAGCACATCAGTATTGAAAAATTATCTGGTGGAATTGGCGAAGGTTCAATGATTACCAATGCAGAATGGATTGGTCCGGATGGCAAACGTCTTATTGCCGAGCGAACTGAATTTCATTTTATCGTTAAAGGGTCCACTCGAATTATTGACCGCATCACTACCTTAACTTCCAGTGGCGAAGCTATTACGATGAAAGATACCAAGGAGGGGAGCTTCGGAATTCGTGTTGCCCGCCAACTTGAATTACCTTCTAAAGAGGATGTAATTCTTACAGATGCTCAGGGCCATCCAACCACAGTGAAAAAAATGTCAAATGATGGAGTAACTGGAAATTACAGAAGTAGTGAAGGAATTACCGGTGAAGCCATCTGGGGCAAGCGTGCAAAGTGGATGGATCTTTACGGGAATATTGGCAATGAAAAAATTTCACTAGTCATTTGCGACCATCCTAAAAACCTAAGCTATCCCACTTATTGGCATGCTCGTGGATATGGATTGTTTGCAGCAAATCCGTTTGGAGTGAAAGATTTTACTGCGGGTAAAGAAGAGTTGAACTATGTTATTCCGGCCGGCAAGTCGCTCACCTTAAGGTACCGGATTGTCATTGGTTCCGGCTCTCATTTAACCGATATGGAGATCAATGCTTTCGCAGATAATTTCGCTTCTAAATATTAATTGAAATTTATTCAATGAAAAATAAACGAAGAGATTTTTTGAAATATACTGGTCTGGCGGGCTTAAGTTTAGCGAGCAATAGCGTACTAGGACGATTAGGTGCAGAGGTGGGTAATCCTGTCAACCTGAATCAAAAAGCTTTTTTTAGTCAAGACAATTTGCAGAAGCAATTTCGAATAAATGATCAGATTAAGGCAGATTTTGAAATGGCAAAAAATATTCTGAAGCCAACTCAAAAGCAGCTTGAACATGGATTAGAATTACATAAAAACTCTTTGGTAATTGATGCTTATGGCTTTATGCCTAGAGCTGCATATAATGGCGAACTGATTAATACTGCGTTAAACGCTAAGGCATCTTCATTAGAAGTTCAAGATATGCAGGAAGATATGTCTATGACTCGTTTTGTTCTAGATAAAAAAGAAAGAGAGGAATTTGAAAATGCCTGGGAAGCATCAGGTGTAACTTGCATTATTCAAAATGCCGGTGAAGAAGGTAATGATATCAAGCGCTTGTTAAAGCGATTGTCACATTTTACCTATGCAACGGATATGATGAAAGATTTTGTAGGAAAGGCCGTTAATCCGGAAGATATTTTAAAAGCCAAAAAAGAAAATCGCCATGCACTTTATTTTTCAGGGAATGGGGTTCCATTACCTGGGGAATGGGTTTCTGTCGAAGAAGAATTAAGATACATCAGCGTTTTCTTCCAGTTAGGGATCAGGATGATGCATCTTACCTACAATCGTAGGAATGTAATCGGCGATGGCTGTGCAGAAAAAGCAAATGGCGGACTTAGTGATTTTGGCCGTTCTGTTGTAAAGGAGATGAATAGGGTTGGAGTAATTGTAGATATTGCCCATTCTGGATGGCAGACAAGTTTGGAAGCTGCGCAACTTTCAGAAAGGCCCATGGTCGCAAGTCATAGCACTATTGCCTCTGTTAATCATCATATTCGTTCAAAACCGGACAATGTAATTCGTGCAATTGCTGATACGGGCGGATATATAGGGATTTGCTGTATCCCAAGATTCTTGGGTGGAACGGGGGATATTTCCTCAATGATGAAGCATATTGATTATGTAGTGAAAAAATTCGGCAGTGATCATGTAGCTATAGGAACAGATATCTCCTATACCTCTAGTTTTGCATCCGAAGAAAGCAGAAAAATTACTGCATCTAAGCAAGTAGGCAGAACCCGTTGGGAAGCCCTTTGGCCTGATGATAATTTCAAGGAGAGTGCCCAAATGGTACAAAGTATGTCATGGACCAACTGGCCTTTGTTCACAGTAGGTATGGTTCAAATGGGATATTCGGATGATGTAATACAGAAAATTTTGAGCGGAAATTCTATGAGAGTGGCTAAAGCTGCATTCAAGTAATCATTTTATGATTGTTTACGGTTTCAAAATAAATTCTAACTAAATAGAACTTAGGCAAATTAATTGTCATCATAAATAGTTTAAAAATAAATGACAATCTGGAATTTTGGGATAATTGGGACTGGTTTGATTGCTGACATTCATGCACAAGCCATCCAAAGTTTAGGAAATGCAAATCTTGTAGCAGTATGCAGTTCTGATCCAGCTAATGCAAATACATTTGCTAAAAAGTACAATTGCAAAGCATTTGCAAACTATGCAGAGATGCTAGATTCGAGTGAAATAGCGATTGTGACCATTGCAACGCCAAGTGGAAATCATATGGAGCCAGCCCTGGAGGCTGCCAAGCGAGGAAAGCATGTATTATGCGAGAAACCAATGGAAATATCGCTTGAACGCATAGATAAAATGATTGCTGCTCATAAAAATGCGGGTACCTATCTGGGAGGAATTTTCAATTACCGGTATAATGACTCTGTGGCGATACTGAAAAAAGCTATTATGGAGGGACGGTTCGGCAACATCAGTTATGCATCTGTTCATGTGCCCTGGTGGCGAAGTGATGAATATTATAAAAGTAAATGGCGGGGAACATGGGCGCTCGATGGCGGTGGTGCACTAATGAACCAGTCTATTCACATGATAGATCTGCTTCAATACCTTGCAGGACCCATCGATTCTTTAAGTGCCTATTTTGCAACCAGAGGCCACGATATAGAAGTTGAGGACACTGCAACAGCCATTGTGAAATTTAAGAATAAGTCTTTAGGAGGAATTTATGGCTCCACCGCTTCTTTTCCAGGGCAGTTTCGCCGTATAGAAATTACTGGAACTCGTGGAACTGCAATCCTGGTTGAAAATGCGTTTACTGTTTGGCAGTTTGCCGATCAGACTGATGAAGATTCACAAATTTTAAACAGGTTTAAAGAAATTCAAGGAGGGGGTGGGGTATCTGATCCATCCGCAATTTCGTACCAGTCACATCAAAAAAATATTGCAGCCTTCATCAAATCTATCGAGTCAGGAACCCCTTTTGAGATCGACGGGAATGAAGCCAGGAAAGCGGTTGAAATTGTTTTAGCAATTTATGCATCTGCCAGAGAAGGTAAGGAATACTCATTTTAATTAGTTAGTGAGTATTAAATTTTATCCGTTTGTGTTGTTTTAAATGTAGAGAAACACCTTAGTTTTAAATCTTTTATACCATTTTTTAAATGGAATTTCTGTCAGGAATGCTAGTAATTCATAAATCCTTAAATTATATGAAAACCATTAAAAATACTTTACTGATTGTGTTTACTTTGATACTTTCGGTCAAGCCCTCTGTATCACAAGATAAAAATTTAAAAAACACTTCAGCATCAATGCTTTGCGTTGGCAATTATTGGACTGAAGAACAAGGAAAATCATTTCTCAACCAACAGCGGCAGGAGTATACTACAAGCGCCGCCTGGCAAAATAGAGCCAAGCAAATTAGGGCTCACATTTTGAAAGGTGCGGGTTTAGAAAAATATCCTAAAAAAGGGCCTCTTAATCCTATTTTTGGAGAAAAACGTGTTTTTGATGGTTATCAGGTACAAAATGTAGCCTTTGAAAGCCTTCCTGGAGTTTATGTTACAGGAAGTTTATATACCCCTACAAATGCCAAGGGGGTTCTACCTGGTATTTTAAATACCCACGGGCATTGGACATTACCAGGCGATGTTGGCCGCTACCGTCCGGATGCACAAAGGCGATTTGCATCATTAGCCCGTATGGGGGCTATGGTTTGGGCTTATGATGCGGTTGGCTATGGTCAGATGGAGGAAATTGGCTGGGTGCATAAGCATCCAGAAGCATTAAAATTGCAACTCTGGAACAGCATACGAGGCATTGACTTTTTGATTATGATGGGCGCCAATCCTAAAAAAATTGGAATTACAGGCGCATCAGGGGGAGGAACCCAGACTTTTTTGCTAACTGCTGTCGATGATCGCATTGCCGTGTCAGTACCTGTAGTAATGGTTTCCGCTCATTTTTTTGGAGGATGTATTTGCGAAAGCGGGATGCCCATTCATAAAAGCCTCGGTTTTCAAACCAACAATGTAGAGATTGCCGCTCTGGCTGCACCGCGGCCTATGTTACTGATCTCGGATGGCGACGACTGGACAAAAAACAATCCGGAGGTTGAATATCCTCATGCCAAATACATTTATAATTTGCTGGGTAAGCCTAATAATGTTGAGAATGTCCATCTTCCCAATGATAAACATGGCTATGATGAAAACAAACGTATTGCCGCTTACCCATTCTTGGCTAAACATCTAGGGCTTGACCTTAGTAAAGCCTTGAATAAGGATGGAACGCTAAATGAAAAAATGATTGTAATTGAAGATCAAAAGGTGCTTTATCCCTTTGGTGGCAAGCATCCTTTTCCTTCCAGTGGCATCAAAAAAAATAATGACGTGGTTTGGAAATAAGTATTTAACTATTCTTATCCATCATTTTGTCTATCTCTTGAATTTAATAATATAACACAATGAAATGTTTTAGAAGGTATAAATACTTGTTTTTGATCTCTATTGCCGGTTTTTTGCAACAGTGTTCACAAGTAAGTAATTTAAAATCAGGAAATAAACTGGCTGGTTCAACGTATTATACTCTAGAGGATTTTAAATCTCTTGATAAAATTGATGCCCATTTTCATATCAATTCTGATGCAGATACAATTTTTATAAATCAGGCAGCAGTGGATAATTTCAGTATCCTGAATTTGAATGTATACAAGGATAAGGGTAAGCCGATTGAAGAGCAGCAAGAATTTTCAATCAAGATGATCAAAGCCTATCCTGCCCGTGTTGCCTGGGTTACTGCCTTTTCACTTGAAAATTTTAACAATGATGGCTGGCAAGAAGAGGCTATTTCCTATATAAAAAATTCAGTATCCAAAGGGGCCATTGGCGTTAAAGTATGGAAGAATATTGGGTTTTTTTTGAAGGATAAAACCGGTAAGCTGGTTATGATTGATAATCCGCGTTTTGACCCTGTACTCGATTACATGGCTAAAAACCAAATCCCTTTAATTGGTCACTTGGGAGAGCATAAAAATTCCTGGCTGCCTTTAGAAAAAATGACTGTAAATGGAAACAGGGACTATGCCCGGGCCCATCCTGATGAACACATGTATTTGCATCCTGAACGTCCGTCATACGAAGATTACATCAATGCCAGGGATAATATGCTTGCTAAACATCCGGATCTGATATTTATAGGCGCTCACCTCGGAAGTCTGGAATGGAGTGTTGATGAACTAGCAAAACGCCTTG
>CAIJME010000060.1 GCA_903821625.1 uncultured Sphingobacteriales bacterium
AGGAACTTAGCTGCTACGAAAGCAAAATTCTGCTAACAACTACGAAGGTCCCTCAACTGCTAAAGGGCAGGTTTCGGGATGACATTTGCTTTAAATTTTTATTATTTTTTTTAAAAGCGCTATGCACGTGTCATCCTAAACAGCAGGCATCAAATACAAAGTAAAATGAAATTCCTAATGCCGGGGCTTTCCATTTCTCCCGGGTTTAGGTACAGCAAACATCGCCAAGCACAAACTATCTTATCGTGATCAGTTTCGATTTTAACTCGAAACAAAATAGCCCGGAAAAAATCCAGGCTATTAGTATATTTTGTAAGAATCGTAGAAATTTTATTTCAATCCATATAATCAAGTGTAAGTCCGGCCAATGCTTTTACTCCCAACTTAAATGAGCTTTCATCAATCATAAAATCAGGTGTATGATGCGATGGGGCAGTTTTAGGATCCATTCCTTTAGGCATCCCTCCTAAAAAGAAGAACAGCCCCGGCACTTTTTCCTGAAAAAATGAGAAATCTTCAGCACCGGTTATTGCTGGTATAAGTTTAACATTATCGGTGCCTGCCACTTTTTGAAGGCTAGGAAGCATCTTTTCAGTAAGGGCTAAATCATTATAGGTTACAGGGTAATGATTGCTGTAAGGAATTTTAATTTCTACGCTTGCTCCTGCAGCTTCAGCAGTTTTTGTTGCGATAGTTTTGATTCTACTGATCAGCAATTTCTCATCCTCGGCACTAAGCGATCTGATAGTGCCAAGCATTTCGGCCTGCTCAGGGATAATATTAGATCTGACACCTGAATGAATAGAGCCTATGGTTACCACTCCGGCATTTTCAGTGATATTCAAATTTCGGCTTACAATTGTTTGTAAACTATTAATGATCTGTGCTGAAACAACAATGGGATCAATTGATGCCCAAGGTGCTGCACCATGTGCCTGTCTTCCTTTCACAATAATCTGCATGTCATTAACTCCAGCCATCATTCCACCTGGACGGTAAGTGATTTTTCCTGCCTCAGTTTGTGCCCAGATATGCAATCCAAAGGCAACATCCACTTTAGGATTTTCAAGTACTCCTTCTTTAACCATGAGTTCTGCACCACCCTCCACTCCGGGGGCAGAGCCTTCTTCTGCAGGCTGAAATACAAATTTAACAGTGCCTTTCAAGTCGGCTTTCATTCCAGACAGCACCTCGGCCACACCCATAAGAATGGCAACATGTGAATCGTGACCGCAGGCATGCATAACCCCTACTTCCTGACCGTTGTATTGGGCCTTTACCTTTGATGCAAAAGGAAGCGAATTTCTTTCCGTAACAGGAAGACCATCCATATCAGCACGTAGCAAAACCACAGGACCGGGTTTTGCACCCTTCAGTATACCTACCACGCCTGTTCTAGCTACCCCGGTCTTGACTTCTATTCCCAGACTTTGCAGATGCTTAGCAATGATAGCGGCTGTCCTGGTTTCATTATTACCCAACTCAGGGTGTTCATGAAAATCTCGACGCCATTCAATTACTTTTGATTCTATCTTATCAGCAGCTATACTGACTTTGGTTTTTATTGGATTGGTCTGAGAAAATGCAGGAAATGAGAGTAAAAGTAAGCCTGCC
>CAIJME010000061.1 GCA_903821625.1 uncultured Sphingobacteriales bacterium
GTACGTTTATTTTTGGAATCATAGATATAAACCCCATCGCTTTTTTCCATGTCGAAAGTTAAATCATAACCATCAGCAAGTATATGTTTGCTGAGAGATTCCTGAACCTTATCTGGCGAAACTGATAGTTTATACATGGTCAATTGGGTAGATTCAAAAATAAAAAAAAGCGCCAATATGGATAAATTTAAGCTTTTTTTACCCGTTTCAGTAAAAAACTGGTTTAAACTGTTTAAAGCTATTTTTTGAATGGTTAATATTTTTCAGGTCGTGTTTCAGAGCGGTGTGATTCTGTACGAACTAATAAATTCTGCCTGAAATTGAGTATTTAAAAAATAAATCTGTTGGTCATTCCAGAAATTCCGGATAGGCCACCCGTGTGGATTGCAAGAATTTTACTACCCCGATTAAAATGATCTTTTGAGATCAGATCAAACAGAGAAAAAAACATTTTTCCGGTGTAGACAGGTTCAATTAAGATGCCGCAAGAACTACTGAATTTTTTGATAAAAGTCAGAAGCTCTTCATCAGTTTTGGCATACCCTCCAAAATGATATCCAGCATGAAACTCAAATAAATTACTTCCGGAATTTTCTTCTATTTCAGTTTTAAGCAATTCTGCGCCTTTTATTACGGGTATTACATGAGTTAATGTTGGAATGGAAGGTTCAATTATCCCTTTTAGGATACCTGATGCGGTTGTTCCTGTTCCCGCAGCACAAAATATATGATCATATACTTCGGGTAATTCATGTATTAATTCTGCACAGCCTTGTATTGCAAGTGCTCCAGCACCTCCTTCATCAATAAAGTAAGCTTGACTGTGATCTTGAAAATGCTGATCAAACAAGCTTTTTTTATGTTTGTAAATCTCTCTTTCAGTAAATATAAGCTGCATTCCAAATAGCCTGCATAAGGTTAGGGTCTCATTTTTAACTTCTTCGCCTCGAACAAAGCCTGTCGTTTGAAATCCGAATTTTGCTCCTGCGCAAGCAGTTGCTAATAAATGATTGGAATAAGCACCTCCGAATGTAACCAGATGTTTTTTGTTTAGTTTATATGCATCCCTTAATAAGTACTTTAACTTGCGCCATTTATTCCCAGAAATAAAGGGATGGATCATATCATCTCGTTTTACAAAAACCTGTATCCCTTTCTTTATAAATAAAGGGTTTCTGATTTCTTCGACCGGACTGTGAATATCAAGTTCAATCATCATGATAATCGTTTCTTGGGCTAATTCTAAGGTTCTCTTTAATTTTATCTCCCCAAGCCAAATCCGACACCCCCATTAAATGAATTGTATTCAGCCATGCTATAAGAACCATATATTCTGAAGAAAGCAAGGTTTAGTTGGAAACCGATAGTTGTTCTGAATCCGTTGATATCAGTCTGATTAATAGTTACAGGATTCGCATAGTTTGTATATATTTTTTGACCCAGCGGAGTTACACTGGTAACGATGGGATAATTCCCCTTTAACCCGGCATTGGTTTTAGCAGTATTGTGACCCAAACTTAAAAATGGAGTGAATACCAAAAATCTTTTGGAGATGATCGCCTCTGTATTAATTCCTGAAAATTTTGCTTCAATCCGCTGGTTTGAAAAATCCTGTATCTGACTAGGAGAAGCAGGGATTGAGCCAGAAGGTACAGGAACATCCAAAGGAACTTCAAAGCTGAATTGGGTATAACCGGCAGCAATGGCAATATCAATAGGAAATACCTTGTCGGCCATACCGGATATAAGCGGCAGTAATTCAACCTTTAATCCAGCGCCATACATTCCGATTGATCCAATATTATTTCCAATGTTGACTTTAGGCATAGCCCTTACTAAAAGCTCTATACCTTGGGAAAGTCCTATTGAACCTTGTAATTGTGGGGCAGGTATCATATTTAGGCCAGTTCCTTTTGGCATAGTGAATGATTCAATGGGTTGATTAGCAGAATCATATACAGTTAACTGTGTATTTAAAGAATTTGCCCCAGCAATGGTAGGAGTAAGGGTTTGAGTCGCATTTGTTGGTCTTACATTAGTAGATAATCCGATCTTTGTTACATCAAAAGTTTCATCTATTGGTGGAACAACTGCTCCAGTTAATCCGATGCGGAGATCAAAACGCATTAAATTCTTGGAGTGTGCAGAATTATTCCATCCCGAGTTTAATCCTACTCCAAATCCTTTGAAAAGTGGTTTTAAATAAGCTTGAGCTAATTTTGTAGCATCTGCTGGACCAGATTTTATCAAGCCTGAAACCTCGCTTTGTGAAAATGCTGAATCTGAAATAAAAATGATCAGAATGGCAAAAAAGATTCGGGGAAATAGTTTCTTTCTCATTCAATTTTTATTTAGAGGTCATTTTTAGGAATAATGGTTTAACTACTATTTTTTATTGCTCCTGCAGATTAAAAGTATATCCATTGATTATCAACAATAAAGGTAAATTCTTTTATTCAATCACCATGATAAATACATGATTTATGCAAATCATTTAAATCTATTCTGTTCAATGATTCTTTATTCTTAATAATCCTTACAAAGGTTTAATTTTGTAATATGACAGATGAGAATCAGGATTTAGAGGAACAGGATCTTTATGAACACCTGCGTATTGTAGTGGATAAGGGCCAGTCATTATTAAGGCTCGACAAATTTTTGATTATCCGAACAGAGAATACCTCGCGGAATCGTATCCAGAATGCAATAGATGCGGGTAACGTATTGGTAAACGATAAAGTGGTAAAGGCTAGTTATAAAGTTAAGCCTCTAGATATAATTTCGATGGTTTTGCCTCATCCTCCACGGGATACAGAGGTTTATCCAGAAGATATTGCTATTGATATCATCTATGAAGATGATGATGTGATCATGGTCAATAAGGCACCTGGAATGGTGGTGCATCCCGGTTTTAATAATTATACAGGAACCCTGGTTAATGCCTTGGTTTTTCATTCACAGCAATTGCCTCAAATGCCCGGAAATGATGGCCGACCTGGATTGGTGCATCGAATTGATAAGGATACCTCAGGATTATTACTGGTCAGTAAAAATGAATGGGCCATTACCTTTCTGGCCAAACAATTCTTTGATCATTCGATCAGCAGAAAGTATATAGCGCTTGTTTGGGGAGATCTTATTGAAGATGGTACGGTTACTGGTTATATTGGTAGGAGTATTAAAGATCGTAAGGTGATGGCTGTTTATGATGATGAAACCAAAGGTAAGTGGTCAGTTACCCATTATAAGGTTTTAGAACGGTTCAATTATGTTACTTTAATCGAATGTCAGCTTGAAACAGGCCGCACTCATCAGATAAGAGCACACATGAAGCATGTCGGACATCCATTGTTCAATGATAGCACCTATGGTGGCGACAAAATCTTAAAGGGTACCGTATTCAATAAATATCGCCAGTTTGTAGAAAACTGTTTTGAAATCCTGCCCAGACAGGCCTTGCATGCTAAGTCTTTAGGGTTTATACACCCAACAACAAGAAAGTTTATCCATTTTGAAACGGAACTACCGGAAGATATATCCTCAGTAATAGAGAAATGGCGTAATTATATAAAAGAATAAAAATGGCTAAGCAGTTCATTAATTTTAATGAAAGTATTATTTCATCTGATCATCAGATATTTTCTGTCAATAACCGTGGTTTTAGGTATGGTGATGGGCTTTTTGAATCGATGAGGTATATGAACGGACAATTGAAATTTCCAGATCTTCATATCGATAGGGTACTAGAGGGGATGAAAGTTCTTAAATTAGAGAATAGCTTTCATCTCGATTCATGGTTTTTACGAGAAAAAGTTGATGAGCTTGCACGTAGAAACAAAATCGGACCCAATGCAAGATTCAGACTAACAGTTTTTCGCGATTCAGAGGGTTTATATAGCCCAGATTCAAATAAAATGGCCTACGTTTTGGAAAGCCAAAGCTTAGATGATAGCCAGTATACCTTCAATAATAAAGGACTAATTATTGATGTATATGATGAATTGACAAAGCCAGTTAATATACTTTCCAATCTTAAAACTTGTAATTCTCTGATCTATGTTCTTGCAGGTATTTTTAAAAATCAGAATGCATTGGATGAAGTAATGATCTTAAATCAACATGGATTCTTATGTGAGTCAATCAGCAGTAATGTATTTGTGGTTTATGACAGAAAGTTATACACTCCATCTTTAAATGAAGGTTGTATAGGGGGTGTGATGAGACAGGTAGTAATGCGTTTAGCAAATGAAAATGGGATAGAACTTGTTGAAGCACAAATCAATCCAGATATTTTAAATGAAGCGGATGAGATTTTTATTACCAACGCAGCAAAAGGTATTCAATGGGTGATGGGCTATAATAAAAAGCGGTATTTTAATGAAATGTCGAAATTCCTGAGTGAAAAATTGAATCAGCTTTAAAAATTCTATTGTAGGCGTATACCTCTTAAAAATTCGTCGATTTTCATTTTCTTTTTACCTTCTAATTGCAATTCTAGAATAGAAATAAAGCCATCGGCACAGGCAAATTGAAGAGTCGCTTTATGATCGGTTTGAAAACTTCCCGGTTCTAATGTATGTTTTGAATAGTTTACTTCGGCTTGGAAAATCTTCAATGTTTTTTCCTGAAAAAGGCAAAAAGCGGCAGGATAGGGGCTGAGGCCTCTAATATGGTCATATATCTTTATAGCCGGTTGATTCCAGTTGATCTGACAATCTTCCCTGAAAATTTTAGGAGCTAATTTTAGAATCTCTCCTTTTTTTATCTCCTGTGGAATTTCTATATAATCACTTGATTCAATTGCTTTTATTGTTTTTACAAGGAGTTGGGCACCAACAATCATTAATTTATCATGCAGATCAGCAGCCGTATCTTTTTCCTCGATATTTACCTTCTTCGAAAATAAGATATCGCCAGTATCAATCTCCTGCTTCAGTAAGAATGTACTCACCCCGCTTTCTTTTTCACCATTAATTATTGCCCAGTTTATGGGGGCTGCACCCCTGTATTGTGGGAGTAAAGATCCATGAAGATTTATAGTGCCCTTTGCAGGCATATTCCATACTATTTCAGGTAACATTCTGAA
>CAIJME010000062.1 GCA_903821625.1 uncultured Sphingobacteriales bacterium
AATCATGAGAATTGGTGGTTTTAGCTATTGCGAAGCTAAATTAAATGCTATAAACAGTATTCGGTCTTTTTGTTGCAGAAACTTCAAACAAAAATAGTAGCACCGGTTTGGGCTTGGCTGGTGTTATCGTTTTTTCTTCTTCGATAAATTATCAGCCTTTTTCATATAAACAGGCTGAATCTAAGTTTTTGCAGGATACTGTAAAGCGAGAGGCATGGCTAGCCCCGGCATCAGCCGATTCTCTTAAAAATCCACTAGCAGTTTCTCAGGAATACATTTCAAAGGGAGAAGAGCTATACAATATGTACTGCTTTTCATGTCATGGAGATACAGGTTATGGAGATGGACCAGCAGGTGGATCTATGGGAATCAGGCCTGCAAATTTTCATGATCAGCGAGTGATCAAACAAAAGGATGGTGCCTTATTCTGGAAATTAACCAACGGAAAAGGTAATATGCCTCCTTTTAAAGAAGCGTTAACTGAAGAGCAGCGCTGGCAATTAATTGTATTTATTAGAGAATTAGGTAAAACAGAATAAAAAAATGCAAATCAAACCAAGTATATTTTCAATTGGACTTCTTAGTTTATTGATAGTCTCTTCTGTTTCTTACGCTCAGAATGACTCTAAAGCAAAAGAGGAAAAAACCGTAACAACAAGATTAAAGCCGGTAATCCAATCAACACCTAAGCCCTTACGGCCAGATATTTTAATTGAGAAATTTGCTGATGTCCAAGCGAATGCAGTTCGTTTATTGATACATCCAGTGTCTGGTGATTTCTACTACACAACCTTTGAAGGAGGAGTGTTCCATCTTACCAAAAAGGATGGTTCTCTTGTTTCTGAAAAGATAATATCACTTGAAGATCATGGGATTAACAAGCTTCAAGGGGCAGTTTTTGCAGGAAGTGAATTGTTTTTATGTGGAAATACTATTGAGAATAATAATAGAGGAACACGTGGTAAATTGGTTCGATTTTCAATTACACCTAAAAATAAGCCCTCTTTAACTGTTGTATTCAATACCGAACCTTATGGATTGAATGCAACCACTTGGGATCATGGCTGGAATGCACTTGAAATGAGTCCGGATGGCCGTTATATTTTTGTTAACTCTGGATCCAGAACCGGACATGGTGAAATTCAGGATGACAAAGGCGTTTATCCTAATGCAAGAGATAATGCTTTAACTACAAAAATTTTCAGGATCCCGGTTGATGCACAGAATCTGGTTTTACCAAATGATAGCGATAAATTAAAATCTGCTGGATATTTGTATGCTGAAGGAATACGTAATGCTTATGATATGGCATTTGATCTTTCAAATAATTTATTTGCTGTAGTTAATTCTTCTGATTATGATCATTCGGAAGATATGTTTTGGGTAAGGCAAGGTCGGCATTATGGATTTCCTTGGATAATGGGA
Source organism: uncultured Sphingobacteriales bacterium (assembly GCA_903821625.1). Taxonomy (GTDB): domain Bacteria; phylum Bacteroidota; class Bacteroidia; order Sphingobacteriales; family Sphingobacteriaceae; genus Daejeonella. The sequence goes on from CAIJME010000062.1 coordinate 1,426, forward strand.
GGAATTGAAAATCCACAGCAATATCCTGACTTTATGCCCGATCCTAAGAAAGATCCATTTCTAAATGCTGCTTCTCATGGTATGCTAATGAAGTATTTCAGAAATGATCCTGATTTCCCAAAGGTACCAGAAGGGCTTAAATTCAATCCTGGTGTACAAAACCTCGGACCAGATGCCAATGAGTACAGAGGGCATTCTGGTAAAATACTTGATGGAGATAATACTGGTGTAAGTATCAGCACGTTTACCGCCCATAGTTCTCCCTTAGGTCTTGTTTTTGATACTAAACGAAAACTTTCTAATGAATTTAAGGGAGATGGTTTTGTTCTTAGAAATACTATTGGAACTAAATCCAGCTTAATGAAACCTTTCACAGATCAGGGCAGAGATTTGCTTCATCTTGACATGTCATACGATAAATTAAGTGATAATTATTTTGTAAAAACAACCCGGATTGTGGATTCGTTCAATAATCCAACAGACGCTGTTTTGCTTGGTAACTCCTTGTATATTATTGAATATGATGCCAAGGTGGGAAGTATCTGGAAGGTCACCTTACCAGGAGGTTCAAAAAAAGAAAAAAAGTAAAATTATTGAAACAGCTTATTAATT